>JAAFJC010000109.1 GCA_013297925.1 Comamonadaceae bacterium | reverse complement strand
CATAGCGGTCGCCCACAGCCAGCAGCATGTCTTTGGTGAAATACAAATCACCGCGCTTCTCGCCGTGGTATTCCAAGATATGCGTCTCGACGATGGAATCCACCGGGCAGCTTTCTTCGCAGAAGCCACAGAAGATGCACTTCGTGAGATCAATGTCGTAGCGCGTGGTGCGGCGGCTGCCATCGGCGCGCACTTCGCTCTCAATCGTGATCGCCATCGCTGGGCACACAGCTTCGCAGAGTTTGCAAGCGATGCAGCGCTCTTCGCCATTTTCGTAGCGGCGCAATGCGTGCAGGCCGCGAAAGCGTGGCGATTGCGGCGTTTTTTCCTCGGGGAAAATCACCGTGACTTTGCGACGGAAGGCGTGCTTGCCCGTGAGCGCGAAGCCTTTGAAGAGCTCAATCAGCATGAAGCTGGAGAGAAAATCCTTGAGCGAGAAGCCCGGTGCTGCGAGAGTGGTGTTTGACATGATGTCTCGCCTTTATTTCCAAATATTCCAAGAAGTCTGCATCCACAGACCAACCACCACCAGCCACACGAGTGTGACGGGGATGAAAATCTTCCAGCCCAAGCGCATGATCTGGTCATAGCGGAAGCGCGGGAAAGTCGCGCGCACCCAGATGAACAGGCTCACCACGCAGAAGGTTTTGATGCCGAGCCAAATCCAGCCGGGGATCCAGTTGAAGAAAGCGCTGTCAATCGGCGGCAACCAGCCACCCAAGAACATGATCACAGCCAGAATCGACACCAGCCACATATTCGCGTATTCGGCCAAGAAGAACATCGCAAACGACATGCCGGAATACTCCACCATGTGGCCGGCCACGATTTCCGATTCGCCTTCGACCACGTCGAATGGATGGCGATTCGTCTCGGCGATGCCGGAGATGATGTAAACCACGAAGATGGGCAGCAAGGGCAGCCAGTTCCAGGAGAGAAAATTGAGGCCCATCGACGCAAAGTAGCCCTGCCCTTGGCTGGTGACGATGCCCGTCATGTTCAAGGTGCCGGCCACCATGAGCACCACCACGAAGCAAAAGCCCATGGCAATTTCATAGCTCACCATTTGCGCCGATGCGCGCAGTGCACCAAGGAAAGCGTATTTAGAATTCGATGCCCAGCCCGCGATGATTACGCCATAGACTTCCATTGACGTGATCGCCATGAGGAAGAGCAGGCCCGCATTGATATTGGCCAGCGCCATATCGGGGCCAAAAGGCACAACTGCCCAAGCCGCCAACGCCGGCATGATCGTCATGATCGGGCCGATGAAGAAGAGCCCCTTGCTCGCCGCAGCGGGCACGATGATTTCTTTGGTGAGGAGCTTCAATGCATCAGCAATCGGCTGTAGCAAACCAAATGGGCCGACGCGATTGGGGCCTATGCGAATTTGCATCCAGCCGATAAACTTGCGCTCCCACAGCGTGAGATAGGCCACAGCGCCCATCACGGGCAGGGTGACTGCAATGATCTTCATCAGCGTCCAAAGCACAGGCCAAGCCAAGCCTTGCCACCAATTGGCAACGATCAAGCCATTGGCCCAAGCGTGAAAAGCGTCAATCATGCGGCCACCTCTTCGAGCATGCCCACTTTACTGCCAGCGTTAGCATCAGCCGTGGCTTGCAGGGCTGGCGAGCGGCGTGTGAGGCTATCGAGTTGATATAGCGTTGCAGTGGCAGGCTCGCCAGCAGCTTTGCTCAGATCAATCGCTGCGCTTGTCGCGTTGCTGAGTTTGGATGCATTCACAAACTCGGTATCGCCATTCAAAGCTTTTGCAGCCACCTCTTGCGCGGTTTCAAATTCAAAACCGGGCACGCCGAGCATATTGCCGAGCACGCGCAGCACCTTCCAGCCGGGGCGCGTTTCGCCCAGAGGCTTGACCACACCGTGGAAGCTCTGGATACGGCCTTCGGCGTTGATGAATGTGCCAGCAGTTTCGGTGAATGGAGACACGGGCAGCAACACATCGCTGAAGGCCATATTCGTTTTGAACGGACTGAGTGTGACGACCATATCGGCTTGCACGGCAGCTTTGGCAGCGGTGTCGTGCTCTGGCTCAGTGCCGAGCAAGATCAAGGCCTTCATACCGCTTTGCATTTGCGCAGCAGTCTTGCCACCCATGATCGGCTGTGCACCCACGAGCTGCGCGCCGACGGTGTTGGCCGCTTCGGTGAGGTATCCCACTGTCGCGCCAGTTTGCTGGCCGATCCAATTGGCCAAGGCCAGAAGGCTCGATGCATTGGCGTGATGCGCAGCGGCGTTGCCCAGCAGAATCGCCTTGCGCTCGCCTTTGAGAAGCGATTTAGCGATACGTTGAGCCGCCTCACCCCGTTCGCCCTGAGCTTGTCGAAGGGCTTCGACAGGCTCAGCCCGAACGGAAATGGCAGGCGCTTGCACGCCGTTCTCTGCTGCCACGGCAGTGGCCACGTCGGCCAAGGCCTGCGCCCAGTGCGCTGCTGGCACGGTGATGCTGTTCGCCACCGGCATCGCCCAGTCGTATGCTACAGAATTAATAGCACTCACCGCACATCCCTTGCGTGCAGACTGCCTAATTCGTTGTGCAAACAGCGGATGATCCTTGCGCAGATTGCTGCCCACGATCAAAGCACTTTGCAGGCTGGAGAGCGAGGCGATAGATGTGCCGAGATAGCGCACACCTTCGGGCTTGCCAAACTCAGCATTGCGCAAACGCGCATCCACATTGTCTGAACCCAAGCCGCGTACGAGTTGCGTGGCGAGATACAGCTCTTCTAGCGTGCTGTGTGGGCTGAGCAATGCGCCAATAGCGGAGGCTCCAATGTCGGCCTTGATCTGCTTCAAGCCATTGGCCACATATTCCAGTGCGGTTTGCCAATCCACTTCTTTCCACTCGCCGCCTTGCTTGAGCATCGGCGCTTTCAGGCGATCTTCGCCATTCAAAGCTTCGTAGCTGAAACGATCACGGTCTGCGATCCAGCATTCGTTCACCGCTTCATTTTCCAGCGGCACAACGCGCATCACCGCATTATTCTTCACCTGCACAATCAAATTCGCACCGGTCGAATCATGCGGGCTCACCGATTTACGGCGTGAGAGCTCCCAAGTGCGGGCGCTGTAGCGGAAGGGCTTGCTCGTGAGTGCGCCCACGGGGCAAATGTCAATCATGTTTCCCGAGAGCTCAGAATCAATCGTCTCGCCCACCACTGTTTCAATCTCAGCATGCTCACCGCGATGGCTCATGCCCAGCTCCATCGCGCCAGCCACTTCTTGGCCGAAGCGCACGCAGCGGGTGCAATGGATGCAGCGGCTCATCTCTTCCATGCTGATGAGCGGGCCCACGTTTTTATTCGCCACCACGCGCTTTTCTTCATCGTAGCGCGAGCTGCTCTTGCCATAGCCCACGGCCAAATCTTGCAACTGGCATTCACCACCTTGATCGCAAATCGGGCAATCGAGCGGGTGATTGATCAGCAAAAACTCCATCACCGATTGCTGCGCCTTGATCGCCTTGTCGCTCTTGGTGCGCACGATCATGCCCTGCGTCACCGGCGTGGCGCAAGCGGGCATCGGCTTCGGAGCTTTCTCCACATCCACCAAGCACATGCGGCAGTTCGCCGCAATGCTCAGCTTCTTGTGATAACAAAAATGCGGGATGTAGGTGCCACACTTCTCGGCCGCATGCATGATCATGCTGCCTTCAGTGATCTCTACTTTCTGACCGTCGATATCTAGTTCAACCATATTCTTCTCTCTGGTCACGCTGCCACAGGTGCTTTTTCCGCGGTCTTTTGAGCCGCGTCAATCTTCGCTGCAAACTCCGAGCGGAAATGCTTGAGCATGGCGCGCACGGGCATGGCTGCTGCATCGCCCAAGGCGCAGATGGTGCGGCCCATGATGTTTTCGGCCACGTTATCCAGCTTTTGCAAATCTTCCGGGCGGCCTTGGCCGTGCTCAATGCGATCAACCATGCGCCAGAGCCAGCCTGTGCCTTCGCGGCAAGGCGTGCATTGGCCGCAGGATTCGTGCATGTAAAAGTACGACAGGCGCAGCAGGCTTTCCACCATATCGCGCGTCTCGTCCATCACGATCACCGCACCCGAGCCGAGCATGGAGCCGGCCTTGGCAATCGAGTCGTAATCCATCGTGCATTGCATCATCACGTCAGCGGGAAGCACTGGGGCAGATGAGCCGCCGGGGATCACGGCTTTGAGCTTTTTGCCGCCCTTCACGCCGCCAGCGAGTTCGAGCAGCTTGGC
Organism: Comamonadaceae bacterium; assembly: GCA_013297925.1. Classification (GTDB taxonomy): domain Bacteria; phylum Pseudomonadota; class Gammaproteobacteria; order Burkholderiales; family Burkholderiaceae_C; genus JANMDU01. The sequence goes on along the minus strand of JAAFJC010000109.1, from coordinate 4,137 downwards.
AAATGGCGTGCCCATCGGCACTTCATAGTTGCCTGGCTTTTCCACATCGCCAGAGACGGAGAAAATCTTCGTGCCGCCGTTATTCGGTTTGCCGCATTCGAGATAGGCTTGGCCGCCGTTGCGGATGATCCACGGCACGGCTGCGAAGGTTTCGGTGTTGTTGATCGTGGTGGGCTTGCCATAAAGGCCGAAGCTGGCGGGGAATGGCGGCTTGAAGCGCGGCTGGCCTTTTTTGCCTTCGAGCGATTCGAGCAAGGCCGTTTCTTCGCCGCAGATGTAGGCACCGAAGCCGTGGAAGGCATGGAGCTGGAATTTGAAGCCACTGCCTGCGACGTTATCGCCCAAGAAACCTGCGGCGCGCGCTTCTTCCAAAGCTTCTTCAAAGCGATCGTATTCTTTGAAGATTTCGCCGTGGATGTAGTTGTAGCCCACCGATGCGCCAATCGAGTAGCCCGCGATGATCATGCCTTCGATCACAATGTGCGGGTTGAACATCAAGATATCGCGGTCTTTGCAAGTGCCTGGCTCGCCTTCGTCAGAGTTGCAAACGATGTATTTCTGGCCGGGGAATTGGCGGGGCATGAAGCTCCATTTCAATCCCGTGGGGAAGCCAGCGCCGCCACGGCCACGCAGGGCAGAAGCTTTGAGCTCAGCGATCACTTGATCGGCCGTCATGCCTGCTGGCACATCTTTGCCTTCTGCGTCTTGCGTTGTGGGCAGTTTATTGCCTTGCGCATCCACACCGAGAATTTTGCGCAGGGCTTGGTAGCCGCCGCGAGCGAGGTAATCTTTCAAGCGCCAGTTGTTGCCATCGAGATCAGCATAAATCTGCGGATTGATGTGGCGGCCATGGAAGCAAGTTTCCACGCCCTTGGCTTGGAACTGCGAGAGGATTTGAGCTGCTGTCGTCATCACAATACCTTTATGCGTTACGCGGCCAAATTTGTGGGGACGGCGGTTTTCAGACCGTCAAGGAGTTGATCCAATTTTTCGTGGCTCATGAAGCTGCACATGCTGCGATCATTCACGAGCATCACAGGCGCATCAGCGCAAGCGCCCAAGCATTCGCTGGGCTGCACGGTAAACATCTTGTCTTTCGTCGTGCCATAGGGCTCTACGCCGAGCTTGCTGCACACATGATCAAGCGCCTTTTGCCCGCCGCGAAGTTGACAAGGCAAATTGGTGCACACATTGAGCTTGTATTTGCCAACGGGCTTTTGGTTGTACATGTTGTAGAAGGTGGTGACTTCATGCACCGCCATCACCGCCATGCCCAAATACTCGCCAATCGCCTTTTCAGATTCCGGGCTCACCCAGCCCTGCTCGTCTTGCACGATGGAGAGGCATGCCATTACCGCAGACTGCTTTTGGTCTGCGGGGTATTTCGCGACTTCTCTATCGAAGCGTTCGCGCGTTGAAGCCGCAAGCGGCTGCGCCTTTGCGGGTGTAGCTTCAGCAATCATCTGTCAATCTCTCCAAACACCACGTCCATGGTTCCGATCACGGCCACGGCATCGGCAATCATGTGGCCACGGCTCATTTCGTCCATCGCGGCCAAGTGCGCGAAACCGGGCGCGCGAATCTTCAAGCGATACGGCTTATTCGCGCCATCGCTCACCATGTAAATACCGAACTCGCCCTTCGGATGCTCCACTGCTGCATACGCTTCGCCTTCAGGCACAGCAAAGCCTTCGGTGAAGAGCTTGAAGTGGTGGATCAGCTCTTCCATGTTGGCCTTCATGCTTTCGCGGTCTGGCGCGGCAACTTTGTGGTTGTCGGTGATCACCGGGCCTGGATTCACACGCAGCCATTGCACGCATTGCTTGATGATGCGGTTGGATTGGTTCATCTCTTCCATGCGCACCAAGTAGCGGTCGTAGCAATCGCCGGTTTTGCCGACGGGGATGTCGAAATCCATGCGGTCATACACATCGTAGGGGCGCTTTTTGCGCAGATCCCAAGCGATGCCTGAGCCGCGCAACATCGCGCCAGTGAAGCCGAGATTTTTGGCGCGCTCGGGCGTAACGATGCCGATGCCGACCGTGCGCTGCTTCCAAATACGGTTGTCGGTTAAGAGCGTGTGGTATTCAGCGAGGCACTGGTCAAAGCGCTTGGCGAAATCTTCGATGAAATCGAGCAAGCTGCCTTGGCGGTTGTCGTTCATCTTGGCCAGGGCTTTGGCATTGCGCACTTTGCTGGCTTTGTATTGCGGCATCGTGTCTGGCAGATCGCGATACACGCCGCCGGGGCGGAAGTAAGCCGCATGCATGCGCGCGCCGCTTACGGCTTCATACATGTCAAACAAATCTTCCCTCTCACGGAAAGCGTAAAGCATGATGGCCATTGCACCGCAATCTAGCCCGTGGCAGCCGAGCCAAAGCAAATGATTGAGTAAGCGCGTGATCTCGGAATACATCACGCGGATGTATTGCGCGCGCTCGGGCACTTCGATGCCCATCATTTTCTCAATCGCGAGGCAATAAGCATGCTCGTTGCACATCATCGAGACGTAATCCAAGCGATCCATGTAGGGCAGCGATTGGATGTAGGTGCGCGTCTCGGCGAGTTTTTCTGTGCCGCGATGCAGGAGGCCGATGTGAGGGTCGGCGCGTTGGATCACTTCGCCATCTAACTCCAACACCAAGCGCAGCACGCCGTGAGCCGCCGGGTGTTGTGGCCCAAAGTTGAGCGTGTAATTCTTAATCTCAGCCATTACTGCACCTTCGGCGCAATGCCGCCATAGTTGTCTTCACGGATGATGCGGGGCACGACTTCGCGCAGATCAATCGTCACAGGCTGATAGATCACACGTTTTTTCTCAGCGTCGTAGCGCATTTCCACGTGGCCATTCATCGGGAAATCCTTGCGGAAAGGGTGGCCGATGAAACCGTAATCCGTCAAGATGCGGCGCAGATCGTTGTGGCCTTCGAAGACGATACCAAACAAATCGAAAGCTTCGCGCTCATACCAATTGGCCGATGCCCAAATGTCATTCACTGAGGCGACCATCGGCACATCATCTTCAGCTGCGTAAACTTTGACGCGCAAACGCTGATTGAGATTGACTGAGAGCAAATGCAGCACGACGCAATAACGCGCGCCGTCATATGCGCCATCTTTGTATTGCGAATAATCGATGCCGCAGAGATCGAGCAGTTGCTCAAATTCGCAGCCAGGGGTGTCGCGCAATGTGATGCAAGCCGAGTGATAGTCAGCCGCTGAGACGACAACAGTGACTTCACTGAGCTTGGAGGAAATGCGTTTGATTTTGGAGCCGAGTGCCGCTTGCACAGCTTCGAGCGTGGTTTGTGGGGCGACGGTAAATTCACTCATGTGCTCTACCCTTACGCACGAGCAATCGTCTGTGTGCGACGAATTTTTTGCTGCAGTTGGATGATGCCGTAAACCAGCGCCTCAGCAGTAGGCGGGCAGCCGGGCACATACACATCGACCGGCACGATGCGATCACAGCCACGCACCACGGAATAGCTGTAGTGATAGTAGCCGCCGCCATTGGCGCATGAGCCCATACTCATCACCCAGCGCGGCTCGCTCATTTGGTCATACACCTTGCGCAGCGCAGGAGCCATTTTGTTGCACAGCGTGCCAGCCACGATCATCAGATCAGACTGGCGCGGGCTGGGGCGAAACACCACACCGAAGCGATCCAAATCGTAGCGCGCGCAGCCGGCGTGGATCATCTCCACAGCGCAGCAAGCGAGGCCAAACGTCATCGGCCAGAGCGAGCCGGTCTTCGCCCAATTGACCACGGTGTCATAACTCGTGGTCACGAAACCTTCTTTGAAAACGCCTTCAATCATTGCAAGCACTCCATGTTGCGAGAGTCAAATCCAACTCCAGCAGCGGGGAAACATGTCCCGTCTATCTCGACCCAATCCCAATTGTCATTCCCAATCCAGCGCACCCTTTTTCCATTCGTAGATAAAACCTACGACGAGGATGGCGAGGAAGACCATGACTGACCAGAAACCCACCGGGCCAATTTCGCGTAGAGCCGCAGCCCAGGGGAAAAGGAAGGCGATTTCCAGATCAAACAAAATGAAGAGAATGGCCACGAGGTAGTAGCGCACATCGAATTTCATGCGGGCATCTTCGAAGGCTTCGAAGCCGCATTCG
>JAAFJC010000108.1 GCA_013297925.1 Comamonadaceae bacterium | reverse complement strand
CGCAGGCATTTCAAGCATCAGTGGAGTGAGATCCAAGAAGATATTCAGAAAGAAATCAAGCGCCGGGAGGCCGCGCTATGAGCCATATCCTCGAACTCAAAGACCTGCGCAAAAGCTTCGGTAAAACCGAGATCATCCGCGGCGTGAACCTCGCTGTGAATGCTGGCGAGCGCATCGCGGTGATCGGACCCAATGGTGCTGGCAAATCCACACTGTTTAACTTAATCTCTGGCCGCTTCGATGCCACCAGCGGCGAGATGTTGCTCAAAGGGCAGCGTATCAATGGCAAAAAGCCGTTTGAGATCAACCGCATGGGCCTCTCGCGCAGCTTCCAGATCACGAATATTTTCCCCAAGCTCAGCGTGTTTGAAAACCTGCGCTGCGGCGTTCTTTGGAGCTTGGGCTACAAATATTCCTTCTGGAAATTTTTGGCCGATTTGGATGATGCCAATGATCGTGCCGATCAACTCATGGAAATGATCAAGCTCGACAAAAAGCGCGATGTACTTGCCATGAACCTTACCTACGCCGAACAACGCGCTTTAGAAATCGGTATCACGATTGCTGGCGGTGCAGAAGTGATCTTGCTCGATGAGCCCACGGCTGGCATGAGCAAAACGGAGACGACGCGCTTTATCAAGCTGATCCGCGAAGTCACTGAAGGCAAAACGCTTTTGACCGTGGAGCACGATATGGGCGTGGTGTTTGGCCTGGCTGACAAAATCGCCGTTGTCGTTTATGGCGAAGTGCTTGCGTTTGATACGCCCGATGCCGTGCGCGCGAATGCCAAGGTGCAAGAAGCGTATCTGGGCTCGCCCGTGGCCGATGGTCAGGCTGGAGGACACTAAGATGAGTACCGAACTCTTAAAAGTTGACAACCTGCACGGCTATTACGGTAAAAGCCATGTGCTGCACGGCGTGAGCTTCAGCGTGGGGCAGGGCGAGATTGTGGCGCTCCTCGGCCGCAATGGCTCAGGCCGCAGCACCACCGCCAAAGCCATCATGGGCTTGGTCGATTGCACCGGCTCGATCAATTGGCGCGATAACGAGCTCGTCGGCAAAAAAGCCTTCGAAGTAGCGCACCTAGGCATCGGCTACGTGCCAGAAAACCGCGATATCTTCCCCACGCTCACCGTGCACCAAAACCTCATGCTCGGCCAAAAGCGTGGCGCCAAAAACCCGCGCTGGGGCTTTGACGACATGTACAACATGTTCCCCCGCTTGAAGGAGCGCCAACACACCGAAGCCGGCGTGATGAGCGGCGGCGAGCAGCAGATGCTCACCCTCTGCCGCACCCTCATGGGCGACCCCGATCTCATCATCATCGACGAGCCCACCGAAGGCCTCGCTCCTAAGATCGTCGAGCTCGTCGGCGAATACCTCAAAGAGCTCAAAAAACGCGGTGTCTCAGTCTTGCTGATCGAGCAAAAGCTCACGATTGCTATGGCTATTTCTGATCGCGCTTTGGTTATGGGCCACGGCAGCATTGTGTTTACCGGCACGCCGGATTCGCTCAGAGCTGATCCGTACATCCGCAAGGAATGGCTGGAAGTTTGATATTAAATCATTGATTTAATTGAATTTCCGGTATTTTTTTCAAAAGCAGTAAAATATGCCGGATGAGCGGATCTTCATCCTACATTCCAATCAGCAACGATGCAGCGCGTCAATACATTGATGCACGGCAAACCTTCCTAGCCTTGCGCGATGCGCAGCGCGATTCGCGGCAAGTGCGTGGCGGCATGTATTGGCATGGTCGCTCCGACACATTGACGCGAACATCAACGCTAGGCGCAGAAAAAAGCCTAGGCAAGCGCTCGCCCGAAACAGAAAAAATCTACACGGATTTCATGGCACGCAAGGCCGACGTTACGCAACGCGTTGATGAGCTCAAGCTCCAAATCCGCCGGCATGAGCGGGTCAACAAAGCGCTGTATGTGGGGCGCGTTGATCCCACCGTAGTAGCGCTGCTCACGCGGCTAGAAAGCGCGGAGCTCGCCGAGTATTTCCACGTCGTCGGCACACATGCGCTCTACGCCTACGAAACAGCAGCCGGCGTGCGCTTCGATGCCAACGTCACAGCCACGCGAGATATCGATCTGCTCTGGGATGTGCGCAAGCGCATGAGTTTCTGGACGCAAATGGAGCGCCTTGATTCCTCCTTCCTCGCTTTGCTTAAGAAGGTCGATTCCAGCTTTCGTATCCGCCAATCGCAGCGCTACACAGCCGTCAATTCAGAAGGCTTTGAGGTGGACATTCTGCGTCGCATGCGCGAGGGCGACGACCCGCATCCCATCAAAATCAGCGAGCGCACAAAGGGCGAGCTCGTTGTCGGCAAGTCCACAGACTTAGAAGAATTGTCAGTGGTGCAAGCCGCCCGCGCAAATGTTTTTCTCAATACACCCAGCTTCGAAACGATGATCGTTGATCGCAACGGCCGCATGGCCATGATGCGCACTATTCAGCCAGTGGTGTTTGTTGAGTTCAAACGCTGGATGTCAGGCTTGGCCGATAGAGAGCCCATCAAACGTCAACGCGATGCGGCGCAGGCTGAAGCAGTACAGGCTTTGTTGGATGAAGAGCTGCTGATGTAGTTTTCAGGGCTATTTGGGCTGATCGCTGGCGTATTCATTGCGCGGGGTGCTATTGAATTAATAGTATTTCACCGTTCACCCTGAGCTTGTCGAAGGGTCTTGGCGCGCTGTGCATTTCGCTCCACCCGCTCACCTGCGTCGTACCATCGGGCAGTTGCCTCAGCAAATTTTTTGAAAACACACGCGATTCAGGCCTCCGCTATCAAACCGTTGCCCCGCGCGCCTTCCAAAAAATTTCTGATTCAACTGCCCAATGGTTTCCGCTGGAGAAATGGTTGGTTATGCAGTGGCAAAGAAATGCCGAAGGCGGGTATCAATATGTAGTTGCCCCACACTCCAAAGAAATCAACCAGTTTGGCTTCTTTTTCGAGGATGACCTAAGAAATTCAAGGCAATGTTCCTTTGCGCAAACGCACTAACCAGCCTTAGCCGTGAGAGCCACTAATCAACGCTTCGCCTCCGTAACTGCAGCCTCCAAAGATTCTTGCACTAAGTCTAAAGTGGAGGCACTCTCTGTGGAACGTGGAACCCAAGTTCGTTGCTCCACAAGTGATGGCGTCTTTTCTAAAATCCCAAGTGGCTCGATGCCCATGGAGGAAAGCCTTCGTAGCAGTTCCGCTAGCACCTCTTCTTTGCGCATCGACCAAGTGGATGCGAAGCAGCGCCAAAACGTCCATCCCGCACGTTCAAGCACACGTTGTCGGCCCATATCTGCCGCCCACCTATCGGAGCCATGGAATTCATCACCATCACATTCGATAGCGAGCCTGGCATCCCTTTCACCTTCGACCACCATGTCGATGCGGAACGAACCAGCCTTCACTTGGGGAATAACACGGTAGCCCTTATCGACCAATGCAATGTAGACTTGCTTTTCAAAACCAGACTCACAGAGTTCAATCAGATTTTTGTTTTCTTCGAAGCTACCTTCTGAGGGCTTGCTGAAATGAGAGAGTAGACCCGCGCGCAAATCTAAGTGCGACAAATCGGTTAGCTGGACCGAACGCACCAAGTACATGCGGTCTCTTGCCCTGCTGCCTGCCACGTTGAAACGTTGCTCTGCAGTGTTTCCAGACATCGCTCGGGCATTCTGCGGGTCCACGACCATGGACAAGAACATGATGTCTCGCTCACTACCTTGAAACACACGCGCATCTCCGCACTCAAACTTCCGACGCATCAGTTCCGCAGCATCGCACCGCGACCGCACCAAGGTGTCTATGTACTTTGCTTGGTCTGGACCAAGTAATGAAACAACTCCAACGGTCCTGTTTGCAAATTGCTTGTTTTGCAGAACAGCATTGATCTCGTCGGCAATTGCTTCTGCCTCAGGTCGGTTGATGTCCTTTTTGTCGCGGTAGCCTGATGGCACATAGATATCGACAAGCGGCGGGTCAATACGCTCCGATTCTTTGGGAATGCGCAGCGGCTGCATAAACCCGTCATAGAACTGGTTGCTGTACGCGATGATGGCCGGAACACAACGAAAATGCTCGCGAAGCATAACCTTCTGTGCGGCGAACACTGTCGACGAAATGTCGTACAAAGACTTCTCAGGAGTCAAAACTGCGGCATACGGCTGGTCGGCTAGGAACCGGTCGCGGAGTGACTGAATGTGCGTAGCAGAAATAAAGCTTCCGTCGGGGGACACCTGCTTGTCGTCACCAACCACCAAAATCTTCTTACCGCGTAATACCGCAGGAAGCGCCCACAAGTCAGATTGACTCGCCTCATCCACAACAACCAAGTCAAAGCTACCCAGCGTAGCAGGTAGTGTCTCTGACACTTTGTTGTGGCTCATAATCCAACACGGCACCGCACCCTGTGCATTGAGCATCGCCTTCTGTGCGTCACGCCGGTGTCTAGTGGCATTCGTGCCAGTGCCTTGGCCGATGCGCCTGATTGCTGTCTTATACGTTTCAAGTGCGGACAAAACCTTTGGTGATGCTCCAGTCTTGGTCATCAACCAGGCCGACTTGGACACCATGTTTTCATAGAGCTTTGCTAGACCTGCCTCCAAGTCGTAGCGTCTATGTGCCAGCGTTAATAACTCTTCACGCGCTTCGATCTTGTCCAAGTGGAACTTGAGGCGAGCCCAGTTCCATGCATCTCGCCAGCTTATTGGTATAACCGTGTCCTCACCCGACGAGCCAAGGGGCGAATGCGTCACACGTGCTGCGAGCTTCTGAGCGCCTGCAAGCTCAAATGCACCTGCAATTTTGATGACAGTCATCATGTCCTGTACCAACGATTCAATGCGACGGACTTCGCTGAGTAGCTCTGCGTACCGAGCAACAACCCGCTCAGCAGGGAATTCCTTATTGCCCAGAGTGAATTCGACAAAACTGCGCATATCCTCTGATACGGGGCCGGAAGTACCGGCAAGTTTTTCCTGCAGCGTTGCAAGTTGAGTTGCCGCCTTAGCCAAGTCAGCTCGGGTCAAATGTGAGCGCAGGTGCTCTTTAACCTTGAGAATGTCGGCCGACACTCCATGCAATTGCGCAGTTGGAACGTTGGAAAACACGTTTTCTGCCATCAAAGGCAGTCGTATATCGTGATTGGTCGCCAACAAGTGGGCTTTACGCGCAGCAACTGTAATGCGTTCTATGGAACGCAGTGCGAATATTCCATTGCCAACCTTCGGGATGGATAGCAACTCTGCAAATTGATTCCACCGCGCGCTGAAAGACACGATGCGGTCGTGTAACTTTGTATAGTCTAGGATATGCTTCCAATCCTCAGTGTTGGATGGTGCCAGCCCCGCGACCTTGACGGCATGGACATGAGCCTTGACATCGGACGCAGCAAACGCAAACAATCCAAAAGGCTTGCCTGTCTGGCTGGCACGCATTAGCGCTTCCCGAACTTTGGGTAACGAAATAGCGGCATCTTCGATTTCAACAGGCTTAATTAGGAACTCTGCGCGGGCTTGAGTAAGCGCTTCAATCTCGTCAAACAGCGCTTCGAGGGCTTTGCGTTCGCTCACGAAATCACTTTGTCGACATTTATTACGCAGCTCCAACGGCCATACTTCTCCTGTTTGCTCAAGTTCCAGCGCCAATGAGGCCGCTGCCTCAACTTCCACCAGCAGACTACGGGCTTGAGCCAAAATTTCAGGGGTTGTAGCACGCAGTGGAATCAGGCCACCCTTGGCCTCAGCTTCTTCAATATCACGTATATCAACCAGCACGTTATGCAAAACTTCAATCTCTATAGCTGGAAGAAGCGCGATGCTGGAGGGAACTTTAGCATTCGAGTACTGCAAATCTACGCCTAAACGACGGCGGGCTTCACGTGCGAGAGCAACCTCTGAAGCAGACACTGGCGGTGCATGAGCAGGTTCAAGTGACAGCGTATCGTCAAACCATGCGTGCCGAGAGAAGCCATGAATAACCAATTCGGCCATCTTTTGCGCTCGCATGGTTACGCCATCGACTTCAACATCAGACAACTGCGTCAAAGCGATTTCGTCTACCCGCTTATCAATGGTGGCTAGCTCTGAATGTGCTCGGTCGATTGCGCTTAGTATTCGAACAATTTCCGTGCGTGAAACATCAGGATTTAGCTGGGAAACGTTGTGGATAATTGTTTCGATGGCTGACTGAAACTGACGCATCCCTTCACGGTCTCCTGCGATGAGCGCCACAGTCAAGGGGCGAACTTCGGCAGGAATCTTCGACTGCAAGACTTCAAGAGCTTGCTCACCTTTTGATGTGACCAACACTTTTCGGCCAGTTGCGAGGTAGTGGCAAACAATGTTGGCGATAGTGTGAGTCTTACCGGTTCCCGGCGGCCCCTGTACCGTAATTCCTTCAAATCGCTCTAGCTGCTCAACAATGGTGACCTGCTCATGGTTGTAAGGAAGCGGAAAGTACAGTTCTTGAGGCTTCGCGCTGCCCCCACCGGAGTTGCTGATCCCAGACAGGCCCCTAAAGGAAATCGGCTCAGTGGCGCGCAGTTGGTCAAGTGGCGGCGTTACTAGTGATAGGCTTCCGGCCGGGATAGTTGCGCCGTTTTTGATGTTCATCTTGAGGCGCTCGATGTCCTCCAACAAAAAGTTGTTTGAGCGGGGACGAGAGAGTAGTACCCAAGCATCTGTTACCACCAAATCGTCCGTAGGCGGCAAAGGCCGCTCTTGGTGTGACAGGAATTGGCCACGCTCATGCAAATTACCAGCAACTAACCTGAGCAAATGCTCGAAGCTTCCGGTGTCAAAGGGAGTTATTTGCTTTTCAGGATTCTTTGTAAGCGATTCTTTGCAGGCCTTTTCAACTTCAGGCGCGCTCAAAACATGGCAAGCCGAGAAGGCATCGAATTCAAGACGCGGGTCTATTGCACGGGGGCTCAAGACGATAGCCATCGTTTGATCTTCGATGGAGACTTCTACTGCCTGAGTAATCAGCGGATACTGATATTCCACAGAACTTGGACCGCCGCGGCCGTCAACTGCTAGCCTCCAAGATGTAATGCCGATACCCCAGACCAACTCGTGAGGCTTGGCCGTTTCCTCGGCTTCCATCTGATGCTTTAAAGAAAATAATTCTCCATATAGGCGAATGGTCTCCCTACGAGGCTTCTCGCCTTCTGCCCATGCTTTCCAGATAGGTTTATAGGTAGCAAAAGTCTGTACGACCAACGCGCGGCGCGAGTTCGATAGCTTCTCTCCGTCGAGCTTGTTCAATTTTCCAATGTCTGTTGCAATGCTATGCGCAAGCACGGACTCGTTAATGGACGGCTCTGGTCCGCTCGGGCTGGTCGAAATCGTAAAGAAACGCTGGATTTCTTTGAGCTGAATTTGTGGAGGCGGGAGTTCAGCAAGCCGCTCAACGCGCATCCAGATATGGTCGCCTTCGACCTTCTTGTCAAAGTCCACACCTGGTAAACCTTGCAGATTTGGCTTGTATTTAACAAACTCCTTAATGCCAGTGAGCTTAAATCCAGTGGGGTCAACGTCTTTGGACTGCTCAACAACATAGTCCAGTAGGTTGACTAATAAATCTGCGAGGTTATTCACACAGGTGCCTGACGTATGTTGAGTCGATGAATTTTGAAGGAAGTAGCAGCGTGCAAATCGATGAGCGAACGTCGCGGAACACCCTCGTACTTATCGAAAGGCAAACGACTATTCATGATTGCTAACAAACTTGTACCTAAAAATCCGCAATGTAAAACTGGTGTTGAGGCAAAAATTCGGCATCAAAATTCCTTAAAAATCTTTTTAAATCAGGGACTTAGCCGAGTATTTGCAGTTTCAAACGCTCGTAGAAATGAATCGTAAAGCACCGAAACATCACGGCTAATTTATACCGCAGTTTCGAAACCCAGCGAACTTGTTTTCCTGCGCACCGATAAACCATCCACCGGAAACCAAAAGGCAACTGCCCGATGGTACGACGCAGGCGAGCGGGTGGCGCGAAACATTCAGACAGCTGAAAAGCATGTTCAAAAATGATTTTTAGAAGAAAAAAGGCCAATCGCCGGCATAGATACTGCGCAGAGCGCTATCTAATTCATAGTGTCACGCAAGCTGACCAAGCCGATGCCTGATGCATCGAAGCCGCCGTCTACCGCTAAGCATTGACCGTTGACATACGAAGCCTGCGGGCTGCAGAGCCACAGCACCGCTCTTGCTATTTCCGCTTCTGAGCCGTAGCGAGCGAGCGGAATGGTGTCGTGATAATCGCGGCGGATGGCTGGGCTGTGGACGGCTTTTGCCATCGCGGTTTCTACCGGGCCGGGGGCGACTGCGTTGCAGCGGATGCCGGCGTTGCCTAGTTCGACGGCTTGTTGTTTGGTGAGGTGGATGAGGGCGGCTTTGCTGGTGCCGTAGGCGACGCGCAGGCTGCTGGCGCGTAGGCCGGAGATGGAGGCG
>JAAFJC010000107.1 GCA_013297925.1 Comamonadaceae bacterium | reverse complement strand
TGGCCAGATGGCCAGCGATGGGCTTGGTCACGCGGCTTGCGCGGCGCTGACCAAAGGTGACCTGCAAGGCCACGTAGCCGTCGTTTTCTTGCGATTTGACTTGGCTCACACGGTTGTTAGACACATCCACCACGGTGACTGGAACTGAATCCCCATCATCCGTGAAAACACGCATCATGCCGACCTTGCGACCCAGCAAACCCAAACGGTTGCTGTTGCTCATTGTTTTCTCCGTAACTTTCACCGATATCACTTCAATTGGTGACATCGACCAAATCACCCGCTAGGGCTTTTCAGTGGCGTGAAAGACTGTTAAAAATCTCTACGCCGAAATGCGCAGAGCCTTTGATTATAGCCCGAAATTACTTGATCCACAAGCGCACGGCATCCCAGGTGCGCCCAAGCCAGCCTGCTTGGGCGACATCCTCTAATATGAAGAGGGGCTGCTCGGTGTAGGGCTGATCGCCCAAACTGATCTTGAGGCTGCCGATTTGCTGGCCTTTATTCAGGGGGGCTAAGAGCGGATCGGGGCGGGCGACTTGGGTTTTAATCTTGCTGGCGCTGCCTGCGGGCACGGCCACGATGTAAGCAGTCACTGCGTTGCCGAGCTTTGCTGTGGCTTCTTTACCTTTCCAGACCGGGGCGCTGATCACGGGCTGATTGGCATCGAAAAGCTTGACCGCCTCGAAGGCGGTGTAGCCCCAATTGAGCAGTTTTTGGCTCTCGTTGGCGCGGGCGTTTTCGTTGGCTGTGCCGAGCACCACAGACAGTAGGCGGCGCTGGCCGATGCCGGGAAGCTCGCGTTTGGCAGTCGCGATCAGGCAGTAGCCTGCGGCATCGGTATGGCCGGTTTTGAGGCCATCGACGCTCGGATCGCGAAACAGCAGCAGGTTGCGGTTCGTGTCATTGGCCGCCGGGCTGCCTTCCATGCGGAATTTTTTGATGGCGTAAATCGGCGTGTATTCGGGAAATTCGCGCATGAGGCGGGTGGAGAGCATCGCCAAATCGCGCGCGGTGGTCGTGTGACCAGCTTCCGTGAGGCCTTCCGGGTTTTTATAGGCCGTCTTGCTCATGCCCAGCGCCTTGGCTTGCTCGTTCATCAGCTGCACGAAACGCTCCACGCTGCCGGCCACGCCTTCCGCAAGCGCGATGGAGGCATCGTTGCCAGACTGCACGATCATGCCCTTCAAGAGATCCTCGACCTTCACCTTCATCTTCGGGTCAATGAACATACGGCTGCCAGGCATCTTCCAAGCGCGCTCGCTCACACCAAAGGTTTGATCCAGCGTGATCTTCTTGGCGCGCAGGGCATCGAAGACGATATAGGCCGTCATCAACTTGGTGAGGCTGGCGGGCTCGACCGGGCTGTCGGCATCTTTTTCGACCAGCACTTGATTGGCTGTGACATCGAGCAGAAGATAGGCGCGGGCGGCGACTTCGGGGCCTTGAAGTTGCTGCGCATGCGCTGCAAACGGCAGAAATAAAGCGAAAAATAAGAAAAAACGGGAGATCGCCGGCATAAAACCTGCGCGGAGTGCTATCAAATTCATACTAAGATTGTAGTTCAGGAAACAAGGTGTCTGGCCACCAAACCTCGTAATAGAGGTAACTGCCCATGAAAGAAATGGCCACCACCGGGCACGACCGTAACGGGAATCACCTGCGGGCGCGCCCAATCCATCACGCTGGCCAGCGGCACGGTGTCGTCTTGCTCGCCGTGAACGACGAGCAGCTTCTCATGCAGCTCGGCAGGAATACTGGCCACGGCGAAGCGAGACGCCGCTGTGCCGACCATGACGATTTTTTGCAGATCATGGCTTTGCGCAGCCTCTTGCATAACTTGTGATGCAACGAACGAGCCGAAAGAAAAACCTGACAAAGCCAAAGCTGATCTCATAGGCGCGAGCTGTTTGATCAAAGCACGCAGATCGTCCGCCTCACCTCGCCCTTCGTCATACACACCCGCTGATTGACCAATGCCGCGAAAGTTAAAGCGCAGTGCAGTCCAACCCGTCTGCACGAAAGCGCGAGCTAGGGTCTGCACCACTTTGTTGTCCATCGTGCCGCCAAACAGCGGATGCGGATGGCAAATGATGGCGATGCCTTTGCTGCTTCCTTCCGGCACATCGCGCAGAGCTTCCACCTGCCCTGCCGCGCCTTGCAGCATCAAGCGCTCAGTCTGCGAATTCATGCTTATTTGCCGATATGGGCAGGAAGCAGCAAGCGCTCCACCACACGCCCATTCTTCAAATGCGAATCCACGATTTCATCAATGTCGTGCTCGTCCACATAGGTGTACCAGACCGCATCGGGATACACAACACACACTGGCCCACCCGCGCAGCGATCCAAGCAGCCCGCACCATTCACCCGCACTTTGCCGGGGCCGCTCAAGCCCGCCGCTTTCACCGCCTGTTTGCAGTGCTTTTGCGCCGCACCTGCGTTGTGCTCAGCACAGCTGGGTTCTCCCTCCCGCAGATTCGTGCAAAAGAAAATGTGGCGCTGAAAGTATGGAGCGGGAGCTTGTGTCATGTTCACGATTTTATCGACGCAGCGGATCTTCTCTTCGGCTTAAGGCCATCAGCGCAGTGAGCAGCGCCGCATACGGCCAAATCCAACCTAACCACTGCGCGAGCCCGTGAAAGCGAATAAACCTCCCCTGCTCCCAGCTTTGCAAGGCCTGCGCGTAATACGGCGTTTCGGGTGCAGCATTAATCAAGCTGAGCTGCCACGCGAGTGCCGCAAGAAGCAAACCCAAACACAGCTTGCGCGGCAAAGCCAAAAAAAGCAATGCGATCAGCACACCCAGCCCCAACCCCACTTGCGAAGGAAAACTCAGCCAGCCCCAAGCATGCTCTGGGCTATAACTCAGCGTGGCTGACAAGCTGCTCGCCGCTAGCGCCGTGAGCGCGCCACCGAGCCACAACAGAATACGCCGATGCCAGCCCAGCGTGATGCTGTAAGCCAGCAAACACGGAATCACAAAACCCAAGGCCACGCAAATGAGCTCGCTCAAATTCGACAGCGGTAACACATAGCCCACCGGTTCATCAATCAGCGCAGCCAAGGGCGTGCCATCCATCAAACCATCCAAAAAATCATGCAAGCGGCGGCGCACTTGGCCGAGCGCCAGCGGCACCGCCGGCGGAAAGAGCAAAGCCGCAGGCCAGAGCGCGAGCAGCACCAACGGCGCACGCGCTTCGCGCACAAACCAACGCGCGCGAAAGCGGCTCCAGTGATCGATCACACCCATGCGCTCCAAAGCCACGGCCACCACCGCGCCACACAGCGCCCCCCCGGAGTTGAGCAACCAATCCGAGAGCTGCGGCACGCGCTGCGGCAAATAGACTTGCAGCGCTTCCATGGCGAGAGACAGCAAGCTGCAAGCCAGAGTCATCAATAATACCGGCTGCGGCAGCAAGCGCGTGCGCAGCAGAGCTAGTGTGGCTAAAAAGCCCAGCGGCGCATAACCCAAAAAATTCGCCACCACATCAAAGCGGCTCCAATAGCGCGGCCAAGGCGCATTCAAAAAATAAAACGGATTGATGCCCTGATCCCGCCAGCCTTCAAACGGATACAGGCTGGCATAAATGATGAGCGACGCAAAGATCAGCGCAAACAAAGTAGCTGAGCTGCGATGCGGTGTCATTTTTAAAACGGTTTGACGACGACCAAGATCACAGTCACCACCATGATGAGCACGCTGGCCTCATTGAACCAGCGATACCAAACATGGCTTCGTGTATTCGCGTTGCGCTCAAACTTCTTGAGGATCACGCTACAGCCGTGGTGATAACCAATTGCGAGCACGACCATGAGCAACTTCGCATGCATCCAACCCTGCCCGCGCCCAATCCCATAGCCCATCCAGAGCCAAACGCCTAGGCCAATCGCAGGGATAGATAACAGCGTCATGAACTTGAGAAGCTTGCGCGCCATGAGCAAGAGGCGCTGCTTTTCCGCTTCTGAGCCAGGTGGCACTTGCGCAAGATTCACAAAGATGCGAGGCAAATAAAACAGCCCCGCAAACCAACTGGCCACGAAGACGATATGAAAGGCTTTGACCCAGAGCATGCATCCAAGTGTAGGCCAAAAATGTATCTTTTCTGGCAATGTGGTCACTATTTAATTCATAGCACGCTGCGCAGGTTTTATGCCGGGGAGGTGGTTGTTTGGCTTGAAGTATTGTGTGTTGGTGCGCTTTGGCCTGTGATCGACGCATGCGTCACGGCCTCATGGTCTCCCTCGGGAGCTAGGCGACACTCGTCGCCTTGAATGACGAATGGAAATGCCTGTGGCATTTCCTAACCCTGCGTCCAACAAATCGGCCATGCCGCATACGTCGATCACAGGCCGTTGGTTGGCGAGGACAGTTCCAATCTCAGCGCACAAACAATGCTGGGAGTAGTTACCGTGGGAGAACGAAGATCTCAAAAGTCGCTATCAGGCCTCGGCTGTGATTGGGTTGTCTCCCGCAGCGACATGAAGGGGGAATTCGGGCGCAGCCCGAAGGAGGACAGTCGCGAAGGGGGACAGCCCAAGCGCAGCCGAGGCCGACCTCGAATAAATCGCCACCCTCAAACAACCAACAGCCAATCAAGCCGGCACTACCCCAGCCTTCTTCACCAACGCCCCATACCGCACCAACTCCTTCTTGAAGTGGTCGAGAGCAAACTCAGGCGTGCTGATATTGACGATATTGCCTTGTTTGGCCATTGCATCTTTCACCTCATCAGTCGCAAAGGTCGTGCGCAATGCGGCGTTGACTTTCTGCACCGCTGCAGCGCTCATGCCTTTGGGGCCGACGCACGCAATCCACGCATCGAGCTGATACTTCGGTACGCCTGCCTCGGCAGACGTGGGAATCTCTGGCGCGGCGGGGCTGCGTTGAAGCATGGGGATGCACAGGGCGCGGACGTTGCCGGCTTTGATTTGGGAGAGGGCTGCGGGCAGCGCGCTCACGCCCCAATCGACTTGGCCGCTCACGATGTCTTGCAGCATCGGTGCGAAGCCGCGATAGGGGATGTGGGTTGAGAACGTGCCTGTCACGTCTTTGAACAGCTCGGGGGCGAGGTGCAGGATGGTGCCGTTGCCGCTGGAGGCGTAGTTGTATTTGCCGGGATTCTTTTTGAGCAGGGCGACGAATTCGAGCAGGTTTTGTGCGGGTACTTTCGGGTTCACGATCAGCACGAGCGGGGTGTAGGCGACGATAGCGATGGGCGTGATATCGGCCACGGGATCGAAGCTCAGATTTTTGATCACGCTTGGATAGATCACATGATTGTTGGACACCATCGAGAGCGTTTGCCCATCGGGCGCGGCTTTGATCAGCGATTGCGTGCCAACCACGCCGCCCGCGCCGGGCTGGTTTTCAATCACGACGTTTTGGCCGAGGGCCTTGGCGAGTTGGGCGCTGGCGGCGCGCGTGATGCCATCGACGCCTGAGCCTGCGCTCACGGGGAGGATGAATTTCACGGTGCTGCTTTGGGCGAAGCTGGCCAGTGGCAATGCGGCGGCACTCGCTGCTATGAGCTGGCGGCGGTTGATAGATGTGGTGGGTGTCGATGTGGTGCGTGTCGATGCGGTCATACGTGTCTCCAACAGATTTTTACTGCATTTCTAGATCAAAAATGCCTGATCGCCGGCATAAATACTGCGCGAGCAGCTATGCATTTGATAGTAACTGGCGTGCTTGATCTTCACTGTAACCCAAGCTCTGGAGCAATTCCATGCTGTGTTCCCCTAGTTTGGGTGGGTTCATGCGCAGGCCGGGTTGCTTGCCGTGTAGCGTGAAGGGAAAGAGCACGGTATCTGTGACTTGGCCGTTGGGCAAAGTCATCGGCGTGAGGCCACCTGTGGCTTTGAGATGAGGGTCGTTGACCAGATCTTCGGGGCGGTTGATCGGCGCATAGGGCAGGCCATTGCTTTCAAACAGCTCGGTGAGCTCAGCGGCTGAGTAGCCTTTCAAGCGCTCGCGCAAGATGGGGATAAGCTGGGGGCGCTCGCGCACGCGGTCATTGTTCGTCAGGTATTTCGGATCGGCTTTGAGATCTTGCAGATTCAAAATTCTGCAAAACACCTCCCACTGCTTATCGCTCACAGCGGAGAGAAATATCTGCTCGCCGTTTTTCACGGTGAACACGTCATACACGCCCCATGCGCTGATGCGATTGGGCATCGGCTCAGCGGGCACGCCTGTGACGGCGTATTGCAGCATGTGTTGGGCGATGAGGAAGATATTGTTCTCATACAGCGCCGATTGCACTTTTTGGCCAAGCCCGGTGCCGTTGACAGGATCGTCGCGCTCTTTGAGTGCTGCCATCGCCGCGATACCGCCAAAGAGGCCACCCATGATGTCGTTTACGCTGCTGCCTGCGCGCAGGGGCTGGCCGACCGGGCCGGTCATGTAGGCCAAGCCGCCCATCATTTGTACGACTTCATCGAGTGCTGTGCGGTGCTCATACGGGCCTGGCAAAAAGCCGCGCAGCTCGATGTAGATCAGGCGCGGGTTGATTTTTTGTAGCGTCTCGTAATCGAGCCCTTGCGCGGCCATCGTCTCGGGGCGGAAGTTGTGGCTCACGATATCGGCGGTGGCGATCAATTTGTGTGCGGCTTCTCTACCCTCTGCTGTTTTGAGATCGAGGGTGAGGGATTTTTTGTTGCGATTGAAGAGCGGATAAAAACCAGCGCCGGAGCCGAGGAGCTTGCGGGTGTTGTCGCCTTTCGGTGGCTCAACCTTGATCACCTCCGCGCCAAGATCAGCCAGCAGCATGCCGCAGGTGGGGCCCATCACCATATGGGTGAATTCGACCATGCGGATGCCTTCGTAGGGGAGTTTTTGGGTGTTCATAGATTTTTAATGCCAATACAAATACCGGACGCAGAAGACGCAAAGGTTACGCAGAGGACGCAGAAGAAATGCAAAAGAGAAAATCCAGAAAGTGCCTTTCGGTATTCTTTGCGTCTTTTGCGTAACCTTTGCGCCCTCTGCGTCCGGCTGTTTGAATTTGAATCTCAAGCATATGAAAAACCAAGAGGCAGCCCAGCCTCCGCCGTCATGCCATATAGAGGCTCGCCCGGTAGCCCTGTTTTCAAAGGCTCGCGCGCCAAGATCAGTTTAGCAATATCAATCCCCGTGCGCAGCCCCATGGCTTCGAACATGAGCACCAAATCTTCTGTGACGACATTGCCCGAAGCGCCCGGTGCGTGGGGGCAGCCACCGAGGCCGGCGAGCGAGGAATCGAAAGCGCGGATGCCTTCTTCGTAAGCAGCCAAGCAGTTCGCAATGCCGAGGCCGCGTGTGTTGTGCATATGTGCTGCGCCTACTTTGTCTTTGCCGACGGCTGCGAAGGCGCGGCGGAATAAGCGGCGTACTTGCGCAGGGTTGGCCATGCCTGTGGTGTCGGCCAAACCCGTTTCATCAGCGCCTGCTGCAATCACATCTGAAAGTAGCGAGATCACATCGTCTTCGGGAACGATGCCTTGCAGCGTGCAGCCGAAGGCAACGCTGATGCCGGCCTCAATCTGAACTTTGGGGGCGATCTCGTTGCGCAGCGCCACGATGTTGCGCACGTTTTCTACCATCTGCTCGCGCGTCATGCGCACATTGGCTTTGGAATGCGCTTCGCTCGCTGAGCAAGGCAGCGTAATTTTGTGTGCGCCGGCCTTCATCGCGGCTTCTGCGCCTTTGAGATTGGGCACTAACGCGACCACCTGCAAGCCTGGTAACGTAAGCGCATGCGCGACGATTTCTGCGGCATCTGCCAATTGCGGCATGAGTTTCGCGGGCACAAACGATGTGACTTCAATCTCACGCAGCCCCGCCGCGTGCAGCGCGGTCAGCCAGCGTTTTTTGTCCTCAGTGGGCATGGTGCGCGCAATGGATTGCAGGCCATCGCGGGGGCCGACTTCGCAGATGTGGATGTCGGGTTTTGCCGCTGAGTTTAGGGCTGACGTTGAATTCATGATGTTCTATCTTGTGAAACAAAAGTTTATCAGTTAGAATTTATTATACCGTCTTAAAGCACGCACATGCCCCGCAAATCCGCCATCCCCAGCCTCTCCGAGCGCGATGCCGCGCCCGGTGGTGTGGCGGCTGTGGATCGTGCATTGAGTTTGCTGGGTGTGTTTCGCGCTGGCGAAGAGCCGCTCACATTGGCGCAACTTTCTGAGCGCAGTGGATTGCATAAAAGCACGGCGCTGCGCCTGCTCTCATCACTCGCGCATGCGATGATGGTGGAGCGCTTGCCTGATGGCCGCCATGCACTCGGCCGAGGCATCGTGCGGCTGCATCATGTGCATCAAGAGAACTCCAGCTTGGAGCGAATCGTCATGCCCGCGTTACGCGAGCTGGTGCAAGCCACTGGCGAGAGCGCAGCACTGCATGCGCAATGGGGCAGTGGCGCGAGTGCGCAGCGCATCAGTTTGTTTCGCGTCGATAGCCCGCAGCCGATTCGGGATCATTACAAGGTGGGCGATATCTTGCCGATGAATGGCGGCACAGGCGCTCGCGTTTTGATAGCATTTGGCGCAGATTCTGTGCTGGCTACAGCCCAAAAAGATCAAAAAACTCTGGCTCTCATTCGCAAACGCGGCTATCACGCTGCTGTGGGCGACCGAGATGCAGAAGTCGCTGGCATCAGCGCCCCCGTGTTCAAAACCGAAGCCGGCGAGAAGGCATTGGTGGGCGCACTCGTGCTCACCATGCCCG
>JAAFJC010000106.1 GCA_013297925.1 Comamonadaceae bacterium | reverse complement strand
GATCACCGACGCTGTGCTTTGCCCGAATCCGCAAGACATCATCGATGAATTTGCGCCAGAATTTGCCAAGCTCAGCATGATCACGCTCATGCTGCCTTGGGAAGGTGATGCCTCAGTTTCTAGCTGATTTTTGAGCGAAAACGCTCAATTGCCGGCAAGAAAACTGCGCTAAGCGCTACGAAAATCGTAGCGCTTATATTTTACTTTGCTGCCTTCTTTGCCACTGCTTTCTTAGCTGCAGGTTTTTTCACAGCGGCTTTTTTGGCTGCTGGTGCAGCTTTCTTCGCTGCTGGTTTCTTGGCAGCTGCAGATTTGGCGGGCTTAGCGGTGGCTTCCGATGAGCCTTTCCATTTCAAGCGTGCTTTCTTCGCGAGCGTGACGACCTTGGCAATATCTTCATCGGTGAATGCGCCATTCACGCCAGAGATAGCAGACAGCTTCATGCCATGTTTGATACCAAGCTTGTAGATTTCTTTGACCTTATCCCACTCGGTATCGCGGCCCACGGTGAACACCTCGAAGCGGCCTTCGAGCGCGAGCACGATGGTTTCTGCCAAGCAGGCATACACGACATTGGGTGGCAGGCCGATGCTCTTCATACCGCGCACTTTGGTGGGTAGATCAATCTCACCAGATTCGATCACCAGCACATCGGGGCGTTTGGCCACTTCTTCGGGCGGCAGATCGAGCGGGCGCGCCACGTCGGTGATCACGCAGCCTGGCTTGACCTTGGTGATATCCAAGATCTTCTTGCCTGCGCCCGAAGTGGAGGTCACGATCATGTCCATGTCGCCGAGCAAGCTGTCGTAGTCAATCGAGCAGACCACATTCGCATCAGGCGTGTCTTTGAGGATGGATTGCTTCAATTCTTCGAGCTTTTTCAAGTCGCGCCCGGCAATCACCACCTCTTCAAAAGCCATGGCGAGCAAGCGTGCACTCACAGAGCCAATGGAGCCACTGGCACCAATCACCATCGTCTTGGCTTGCAGGCGCTTGCCATCTTTTTCGATTTTGACCAAGCCCATGCGCTTCATCGCATCAGCCGCCGCCCAGAGCGCGCCTGAGGCGGAGTAGCTGTTGCCAGTGGTAATCGGCAAAGGCGCACGACGAGCCACAGTAACGCCCGCATCGCCCACAACTTTGGTGAACGCACCCAAGCCCATGATTTGCGCGCCGAGATTTTGCGCGATTTTTGCGGCTTGCAGTAGGCGGCGATAGGTGAATTCGGGGCTGCGCGAGAGCATCTCGCGTGGCGTGCCCCCCACCGAAATCAACCAGCCTTCAGCTTCTGCGCCCGTGGGCGAGATGATGTTATCCATCTTGCAATAGACCATGGGCGGCATGTGCGCAGCAATCGTCTCCACTTTGTCCATGATGAACTTGGGTGTGCTTTTCGGAATCGGGAAGCCCTTGCGGATGAAATCCTGCGAGAGCGGGTGGATCACGAAGGCAAAGCGGCGGATGTTGCGGAAATTACCTGTAGGGTGCAAGAGGCGCGGCGTGATTTTGAGCTCGTTCAAAATCTCTTCAAAATCATCATCCGACATTTCCCCTTTCGGGCGGCCGAGTGAGGCCAGAATCATCGCCTCCAGCGTGTTGATGCCCACCACATGATCAAACAATTTGGGCGAAACATCAATCACCAAATTGACCTTGCACTTCTTGAAAAACTCCATGCGATCATCATCCACAGCGGATGTGATCAGCGTCTTGCCAGCGAGATTGCTGGAGCTGCCAATGGCTTTGAGCTCAGCAAAAGTACCCACGATCAGATGTGCCTCTTCCGCGGCTTTGGCTACGCGTTTGCTCTTGAGCCATTGCATGGATGATTCCAGCATCTCAGCGGGCTTGCCAGCGAGCAAGAATTTCGTGCCTTTGGCGTAGAGCTCCAGTTGCTCAATCGAGCTGAGCATGGCGGGAGCGCCAGTTTGATAGAGCGCATCAGCGAAATTCAAATTCGGCGTGTAGTCCGCCAAAGCCACGGCCATGTCGTAATTGCGCATGCCATTTAAAAACAGCACGATGTTGTTGTTAAAGTACTCGCCCAACTCTTTTTGCACATGGCGCACAGCGCGCACTTGCAGCAGGCGGCGAAGCGTAGCGCCCGTGGTGGATGGCACGCGAGTGACGACATTGAGCAAGCGCTCGGTCTCTTTGTTGACCACCGTGCGCAGGCCGACTTGATAGTGATCACCGATCTCGCCAATACCCATCGCATCGGCAAAATTTTGATGCCGACGCAGCAGCTCCCACGCTTGGGTCGTGTCATTGTCTGCTCCCATACGTGTGACTTGGAAATCCTCACCCAAGAATTTGGTTTTGAAGGAGAAATCTTGGGCTTTTGCGCCGAGAGTGACGGTGATGACTTTTTTCATGGCTTGGTCTCGCGGAAGTTTTAAAAATTATTTGGAAGAGGATTTTTTAGCAGCGGCTTTTCTGACTGCTGGCTTAGCAACTGCTTTGCCAGTTGCAGTAGTTGGCGATGATTTTGTTGCAGGCGGCAACACTTGACGAATCAGCGCTTCACATTGCTTTTGTGTCATGTATTTCGGCACGGGATAGCCCGTGTGTGCCTCATAGCAAGCCGCTTTGGCGAGTGCTGGAATATCAGCTTCTTGCAGCTTGTCGAGATACAACGGGATGCCTAGATCACGATTGAGCTCTTCCACGGCATCTAAGAATTTTTCTGCGAGTTTGTCATCACGTTCGCTGTCATCACCCAGCTTGGCGCGCACAGCAAGCTGAGCGAGTTGCTTTTGAATCGCTGGTGCTGAGTAGCGCAGCACATGAGGCAGCATGATCGCATTGGCTAGGCCATGCGGCGTGTGATATTTGCCGCCAAACTGGTGCGCGATGGCATGCACATAGCCTACATTGGCTCGGGTAAATGCAAGGCCAGCATAAGTGGACGCAAGCGACATTTTCTCGCGCGCCGCAAGATTGCCGCCATCTCGGTAGCAAGTGCGCAGGTTTTCAAAGATCAGGCCAGTGGCGGCCAGCGCCATGCCATTGGTGTAAGGCGTGGCCCAGTTGCCCACGAAGGATTCCACGGCGTGGGTCAGCGCGTCAATGCCGGTGGCGGCGGTGACATGCGGGGGCAGTCCGGTCATGAGGGAGGCATCCAGCGCAGCCATTTTGGGCACGAGGCGCGGATCGATGATCACCACTTTGTCTTCACGCGACGGATCAGAAATCACAGCAGCCACCGTGACTTCCGAGCCTGTGCCAGCGGTAGTAGGCACGGCGTAGATGGGCAATGGATTGCTGCGGCCTTTGAAGTAACCCGCCAAGCTGCGCAGGGGTTTGGGATTGGTCATTGCAATCGCAATGGCTTTGGATGCATCCATCGAAGAGCCGCCACCAAACGCGACAATCGCATCGCAATCATGCTCGCGGCAGAAATCCAAACCTTCTTCAATCAAGGGGATCGGCGCATCGGGTGTGATTTTGTCAAAGACCACCGTCTTCGTGCCACCCGCATGCAAAGCATCTTGCACACCCTTGAGCAAACCAAGTTTGGAGATCACACCGTCCGTGACGATGAGCACCTTGCTATGACCAAAGCCCGCGATGACCTCGCCCATGCGTGCGCTCGATCCGGGGCCGACCATCAGCGTGGGTTGGGGGATGGGGATGTAGCGAGTGAATTTGCCCGCACCTTTCATCAGCACTTCCAAGCCAGCCGCTTGGGTGGACTTTGGAACAAGTTTGGGAATGAAATCTAAGATCACAAAGCCTCCTCAGGCGAACATCTACAACGAAGGAACAGTGTAGAGGGATGCGCTGCATCTGTGCTGATCATTGCCCCCAAATACCCACAGGGTTTTCCCGATTGAGCCTTCGCTCAGGCTGCCGAAGCTGTTTTGGCGGTGTACTCAGAAACAATGTGCAGCAAATGCTGGCGCTGGCTTGCTTCCAGATACGGCACAAGCAGATTGAGCACATGCTGCGCACCGCGCACCAGAGCAATACTCGCGCTTTGCGGCTCCAGCGCATTGCGCGGATCGCGCACATATTCATAACTGAGCCAATAGGTGAGCACGACGACCATGGAGGTAGCTGTGCCTTCGATCTCGCGCGAATCAATCACAATCGCTCCGCTGCGATTCATCGCTTCCAGCAAGGTCCGCACGCTGCGGGTTTTGTTTTTCAGCACCCATTGGAAATGGGTTTCAAGTCGGCGGTTTTTGCTAAGCAGATCGTTCAAATCACGATATAAGAAGCGGTATTGCCAAATGAGCTCGTAGAGGGTGTGAAGGAAAAACCAAGCATCCTCCACATTGCGCACACCGTCGCTGGCGTTGAGCAGTTCACTTAAGCTTCGCTCGTAGCGGTCAAATAGGCTATTGATGAGCTCATCCTTGGCGGGGTAGTGGTAATACAGATTACCGGGGCTGATGTTGAGCTCAGCGGAGATCAGCGTGGTGGAGACATTGGGCTCGCCAAAGCGATTGAAGAGTTCGAGCGTGACTTCCAAGATGCGTTCGGCAGTGCGGCGCGGCGCTTTTTTGGCCATGTGTGTCCTCTTGTCTTGCTGATGCTGTTACCTACACTCTAGCTGAAGTTATGTTGCGTGGCTAGTTTGGGCAACTTCTAACTCAATCAAGCGTAGCGAAGCTCAAGGTCTTCCAACGTCTCTTCCAACCGCTGCACGGCTTTACCCACAGCAGTTGCCTTTGGTGCAGGCATCACAAGCTGGCGCTTTGGATCATTAAGCACGGCATCGTTCACCACGATCCCATGCTTTTCAAACTTCGCTGTGAGCGAGCTGCGGCGGGCGCGTAGGAGGTGACGGGTTTGTTGGTAGGCGTGCTCGGCGAGGCTGGCGCGTTGGCTGTAGCTGAAGGTGTTGGCCAGATACATTTCCGGATCGCGTTGAT
This sequence comes from Comamonadaceae bacterium, assembly GCA_013297925.1. Lineage (GTDB taxonomy): Bacteria > Pseudomonadota > Gammaproteobacteria > Burkholderiales > Burkholderiaceae_C > JANMDU01. The sequence goes on along the minus strand of JAAFJC010000106.1, from coordinate 3,891 downwards.
CAGGCTCAATGAGAACGATATCCGTTTGCGGATACTGGCGCTCATAGGCTTTCATGCCCATTTCCAAGCGCGAGTGGATCATCGAGCGGAAGGTTTGCGACAACACAGCTGGCAAGCCACCTTGCACGATACGGGGAATGCTTTGCCGCCTCAGAGGCAAGCCGCGCTGCATCACAGAAGGGCGAGGATCAAGCGCATCAAAGGGCACGAGGGGATTCAAGCAGATCACGAGATCCATGCCTTCATCGAGTGCGACGCTGGCGTGCAAAGTCTTTTTCAATGCGCCATCGACAAAATAATGGTCGCCGATTTCTACCGGCGGAAACAAACCTGGCAAAGCTGAGCTGGCCTGCACGGCTTGAGAGATGGGCACATGATCCCAGCCCGGAGCGCCAAAGGGCGCAGATTCGCCAGAATCCAAGTTGGTGGCCACCAAAGTCAGGCGGCTACCACGCATCTTTTGCAGTTCGCGAAAATCATTGCTGCGCCCGGCTTGGGAGAAAATCGCCGCCATGCGGTGATTGACTTCTTCATTGGAAAAAACACCCGTCGGCAACGCTGGTCCCAGCAATTCAAGGGCGCTGATGATGCTTTTGCGCTCAACGGTGGCTCGCCATGCAGCTGCGGCCACCAGGCCAGGCAATTGGATCGCGCGGCGGGCGAATTCGCCAAACGCTGGGCGCATCAGCCAAGCGGGATCAAAGCGATCGCTGTGTTGCTTGGCATCGGCTGCGACTTCGTTGTTATCAATAAAGCTTTTGCAGAGCTCTTGCGGGCTCATGCCGTTGGCGAGCGAGGCGGCAATGAAGCTACCTGCCGACACACCGATGTAGTGATCTAGATGTGTGAAATCAATGCCATCTAATGATTCTTGCAGCGCGCAAAGCGCTCCAATCTCATAAATGGCTCCCAAAGGCCCGCCCCCTGCCAAAGATAAAGCAATGCGCGGCTTACGCTTGGTAGAAGATTTGACGCTAAGAAAGCGAATCACATTGGTCATGGTGTGCAAAGAAGAGTCGCCGCGATTGTAGGGGGCATCGCAGCGCTTCGTTCTGGGCATCAACCCCTAAAAGGCATCAAATGAGCCCTAATGCATAGGAAATCAGTGGACAAAACCCATGCTGCGCACTTCGCGCACCTCAGGCTTGATTTTGTGCTCAGCCTCTAGCTGCTCCAAGAATTCTTCTGCTGAAAACTCCGCCGCCAGAATATCGCATTGGCGCTTTACGGCAGCGAAATCGCCAGGGCACAGTTGCTCCAACTTTGCCAGGCGTGCCACCAAAGCATCGCTCAGGAGCGATGCATCGCCAGCGAGTGCTTCTGTGACAAACATCAGCTCGCGCTGCTCTTGAGTGAGCGGCTTGAATTTGATTTTGAAGGTGAAGCGGCGCAAGGCGGCTTGGTCGATGCGGTCGAGCAAATTCGTCGTGCAGATGAAGATGCCTTGGTAATGCTCCATTTGCTGGAGCATTTCATTGACTTCCGTGACCTCATAGCTGCGCTGCGCGCCACGGCGATCTTGCAAAAAGCTATCAGCCTCATCGAGCAGGAGCACGGCTTTTTCGCTCTCGGCCTCGGCAAACATTTTGGCCATGTTTTGCTCAGTCTCACCCACGAATTTGCTGATTAAATCGCTGGCGCGTTTTACGATGAGCGGTTTGGTCAAAGCTTTGCTGATGTGTTCGCCGAGCGCTGTTTTGCCTGTGCCAGGGGCGCCATAAAAGCAGAGCGTGCCGTGACCGCGTGCTTTGAGCGCTTCGACGATACGCGGCACTTCAAAGCGGGTCTCCACGTTGAGCATTTGCAGGTCATAGGTGGTGACTTGCTTGCGGCCTTTGCTGTCCGCGAGCGCGTTGCCCAGGGCAGCATCGGCATGCTTGAGCTGGCGCTCGATCAGGCCTTCAAACATGTCAGTTTCATCGCTTGTCTTCGCCAAACCCGCAAAGCGCACCGCCGTGCGAATCTGCGCAGGAGTCAAGCCTTTGCGCTCGGTGAGCTTGGCCACGAAGGCATCGCTCACGGCGACGCCTGAGAGCGTTTTGCGCACCAGCTGCTCGCGCGCGCCGGGCGGCGGGCTTTTGAGCTCGAGGTGATAGGCGAAGCGGCGGCGGAAGGCGGGATCGATTTGCTCGATGCGATTGGTCACCCAAATCGTCGGCACGGCGTTTTGCTCCAAAATCTGGTTGACCCAAGCCTTGCCATTCACGCTGGAGCTGGCCGCAGGCGCGGCGATCTGCTCCTGCCGCGCCATGAGCTGCGCCGCATCCACGCTGATCGGCGGAAACACGTCTTCCACTTCGTCGAACAATAGCGCGGCTTGATTCGCGCCTTTCAAAAACACTTGCGCGATTTGAAGCGAGCGATAGCGATCACGGCCACTGAGCGAGTTGCCATCACGATCCGCGTATTCCACTTCAAACAGCTCTAGCCCCGCGCTCTGCGCCACCACTTTGGCCAGCTCCGTCTTGCCGGTGCCGGGGGGACCATAGAGCAGCACATTCACGCCGGGCTCTTTACGCTCCATGGCGTTGCGCAGCAGATTGACGAGCACTTGGGCATCTTCTTCAACGAAGTGGAAATCGCTAGCGTTGAGTTCGCTCTTTACCGCAGGCCGGGTGAACACGGCCATGAGCTCGCTTTGATCGCGGTATTCGCGCATCAGCACGGGCGGCAGCTTTTCGCTGACCTTCATCAGATCAGCCAAATCCGTGATGTTGTGCTCAGAGATTAAATTTTCTACGAGGCCAATGCGCTCCAGCCGGGAACCAGCACGCAGGGCTTCGGCTACTTCGCCGGCTTTCACGCCAGCAACTTCGGCAATCGCGGCATAGGCTTCTGGCGCATTGCTCACTTTAAATTCCACGAGCAAGCTGCGCAGATCGCGCTGATATCTTGCCAGCGTGCCGTACAGCAGCAATGCGCGCTCAGCACGATTCAGTTGCAAGAGGCCAGCCAGCGCATCAATGTTTTTCTCCACCAAGGTGCTGTGCTTCTTGAGTGCATGGTTGAGCCAATCACTGGTCACAGAGAGCACCGTGAGCAAATCCTTCGGCGCATCTTTGGCGTATTCATCGAGATAAAAGAAGACCGTGCCTTCTTCATAGGGGCCACGCCAAGTGCCGTGGCGCTCGATGAATTCAGCATGCGAGAGCGCTTCGTGCCCTTTCCAGAATTCGTTACCCGTGCAACGGCGATTCAAAAATTCGCGCAAGCGCTCCATCACAAGCACAGGCCAGACCATGTGGCGACCTGTAAGCGAGAGCAAACTGTTCAGATCGCGGCGTATATTGAATTTCGCGCCTTGCTTGGCGGCCAGGGTGAGCACAAACTGCGAACACATCATCTCGAGCACGGGCGCACTCTTCAGGCCGGGCGAAGCCAGCAAGCCATCAGAGAGAGCGGCAGCGAGGGGTACAGCACGTTTGGTCATCTAAGGAGCCTCCAGTGTGCAGAGAAAACACTTCTCTGATCCGCACCATAACGCAGTTCTGAAATTTTGGGAAGACAGGGTTTAAAAAACTGTTGGCGCTGCATGTGTGAAATTCACCACACATTAGCCATGCATTTGGGCGGCAGGCATTCACAATGTCAGCATGATCACTTTTGCCGACATTCAAACTGCCGCCCAGCGCGTTGCACCGCATGTGCTCAATACGCCTTGCGTGGAAAGCAAAACGCTCTCTCTCATCACGGGTGCGCATGTCTTTCTTAAATTCGAAAACCTGCAGTTCACATCCAGCTTCAAGGAGCGTGGCGCGTGTAACAAGCTCTCGCAATTGCCTGCTGACGTGAAAGGCGTGGTGGCTATGAGCGCTGGCAACCATGCTCAAGGCGTGGCCTACCATGCTCGCCGCCTCGGGCTGCGCGCCGTGATCGTGATGCCGCAGTTCA
>JAAFJC010000105.1 GCA_013297925.1 Comamonadaceae bacterium | reverse complement strand
GCGCGACGCTGTTTGCCGTGAACAAAGGCTTCATGGACGATGTGGAAGTCAAGAAAATTTTGTCTTTCGAAGCCGGCCTGCAAAGCTACCTCAAAGACAAGCACGCTCCGATGCTCGCGAAAATCGAAAGCAGCAAAGCGCTTGACAAAGAAGGCGAAGCCGAATTGATGGGTGCAGTGGCTGCATTCAAAAAGACTTTTGCCTAACATGAAGACCACCCCCGAAGCAACCTTCGGTTGCCTCCCCCTCAAGGGGGCGCAGCCAGCAGCCCGGCAAAGCCGGATCTGCGCCTGCACTGGGACAGTCATTTCTAGGAGCATATAAATGGCGGCTGGAAAAGAACTACGCACCAAGATCAAATCGGTGGAAAACACCAAGAAGATCACCAAGGCCATGGAAATGATCTCGGTCTCCAAGATGCGCAAGGCGCAGGAGCGGATGCGCGCAGCACGGCCTTATAGCGAGAAAATTCGCTCTATTGCCAACAACCTCGGCCAAGCCAATCCTGAGTATGTGCACACCTTCATGAAGAAAAACGATGGCAAATCCATCGGCTTCATCGTGGTCACCACAGACAAAGGTTTGTGCGGCGGTCTGAACACCAATTTGCTCCGCGCTGTGACCGCGAAATTGCGTGAAGCGCAATCCAGCGGCAAAACGCCCAATGCGGTTGCCATCGGCAGCAAAGGCTTGGGCTTTTTGAATCGCGTCGGCGCAAAAGTGATCTCGCACATCACGCATTTGGGTGATCGCCCGCATCTGGACAAATTGATTGGCCCGATGAAGGTCATGCTTGATGCGTATGCGGCTGGCGAAGTCAGCGCGGTTTATATCTGCTACAACAAGTTTGTCAGCACCATGAGCCAAGTGCCCACGGTCGATTTGCTCCTGCCTTTATCAAAAGAGCAGATGCAAGCAGAATCCAAAGCCGCGGGCAACCAGCATTCGTGGGATTACATCTACGAGCCGGATGCGCAAACCGTGATTGACGATTTGCTCGTGCGCTATGTGGAAGCATTGGTCTATCAAGCCGTCGCAGAAAACATGGCCTCCGAGCACGCCGCTCGCATGGTGGCCATGAAAGCCGCCACGGACAACGCAGGTAACGTGATTGCTGAACTCAAGCTCGTCTACAACAAGACGCGCCAAGCAGCGATTACCAAAGAACTGTCTGAGATCGTCTCGGGCGCAGCCGCCATCAGTGGTTAAGAGTGGTTAAGCGTCTCAGTTCATTTCACAGTCCTTCAAATTAGTTTTATTTAATCGGAGCAAAAAAATGGCTCAAGCAAGTACAGGTATCCAAGGCAAGATCGTTCAGTGCATCGGCGCTGTGGTTGACGTGGAGTTTCCACGCGACAAGATGCCTAAAGTTTATGACGCGCTTAAGATGGACGGCACTGCGCTGACCCTCGAAGTTCAGCAGCAATTGGGCGACGGCATTGTTCGTACCATTGCGCTCGGCTCATCCGACGGCCTGCGTCGCGGCATGGTCGTCACCAACTCTGGCGCATCCATCATGGTGCCTGTGGGCAAAGCCACACTCGGCCGCATCATGGACGTGCTGGGCAACCCGATTGACGAGCGCGGCCCTGTGAGCGCTGAGCTCTCCGCTTCGATTCACCGCAAGGCTCCTACGTATGACGAACTCAGCCCCTCGCAAGAGCTGCTGGAAACCGGCATCAAGGTGATTGACTTGGTTTGCCCGTTCGCCAAAGGCGGTAAAGTGGGCTTGTTCGGCGGCGCTGGCGTGGGCAAGACCGTGAACATGATGGAACTCATCAACAACATCGCCAAGGCTCACTCGGGTCTGTCCGTGTTTGCAGGCGTAGGCGAGCGTACCCGTGAGGGCAACGACTTCTATCACGAGATGGCCGATTCCAAAGTGGTGGATCTGGAGAACCTTGAGAACTCCAAAGTGGCCATGGTCTATGGCCAGATGAACGAGCCACCAGGCAACCGTCTGCGCGTTGCTTTGACCGGCTTGACGATTGCTGAATCTTTCCGTGACGAAGGCAAAGACGTTTTGTTCTTCGTGGACAACATCTACCGCTACACCTTGGCCGGTACCGAAGTGTCCGCGCTCTTGGGTCGTATGCCTTCCGCTGTGGGCTACCAGCCTACACTGGCCGAAGAGATGGGCCGCTTGCAAGAGCGTATTACATCCACCAAGGTCGGCTCGATCACCTCGATTCAGGCCGTGTATGTGCCTGCTGACGATTTGACCGATCCTTCTCCAGCGACGACATTCGCTCACTTGGATTCCACCGTGGTGTTGTCTCGCGACATCGCTTCGCTCGGTATCTATCCTGCTGTGGATCCTTTGGACTCCACCAGCCGCCAGCTCGATCCGCTGGTTGTGGGTGCAGATCATTATGAGACCGCCCGCGCCGTGCAGGGCACGCTGCAGCGCTATCGCGAGCTGCGCGACATCATCGCCATCATGGGCATGGACGATCTGGCACCGGAAGACAAACTGGCCGTGGCACGCGCTCGCAAGATTCAGCGTTTCCTCTCCCAGCCTTTCCACGTGGCGGAAGTGTTCACCGGCTCACCCGGCAAATACGTCACCTTGGCCGAGACGATTCGCGGCTTCAAGATGATTGTGAACGGCGAAGCCGATCATTTGCCAGAGCAGGCCTTCTACATGGTTGGCGGTATCGATGAGGCCTTTGAAAAGGCTAAGAAACTGGCAGCAGCCTAAAGGATTGCCATGAGCACCATTCACGTTGATGTGGTCAGTGCCGAGCAGTCCATCTTCTCGGGCGAAGCCAAGTTTGTGGCTTTGCCTGGCGAAGCCGGTGAGTTGGGCATTTACCCACGCCACACCCCCTTGATCACCCGCATCAAGGCAGGCTCGGTTCGCATTGAGAAGGCCGATGGCACGGAAGAGTTCGTCTTCGTCGCTGGCGGCATTCTCGAAGTGCAACCCGGCTGCGTCACCGTCTTGTCAGACACCGCGATTCGCGGCGACGATCTCGACGAAGCCAAAGCCAACACCGCCCGCCAAGCTGCCGAAGAAGCATTGAAAAATGCCAAAGGCGAGCTCGATCTGGCCAAAGCCCAAAGCGAGCTAGCCATCATGGCCGCGCAAATCGCTGCTCTTCGTAAATTCCGCCAGAAGAAATAAGCGGCGCACGCTGAATAAAAAAGCCACTGAAAATCTCAGTGGCTTTTTTTTGGATCGTAGCAAGGCTTACTTTTTCTTCAAAGCTTTCTCACCGAGCTTAGCCATGATCTGCGGCAGCATTTTCTGCGTGGCTTCATAGCCCGCTTGAATGATGTCTTTGCGCGCGCTGAAATCAGTGCTCGAATAGCGAACCGTATCGGGTCGAATCACGATATCAGCTGTCGAAGCTGCCGCGTTAGTCAGCGCTCGCCCCATGATTTCAAAGCTTTGTAGTAGCACTTCATAGAGACCCGCGCTGGTGTTGTTCTGCGGCTTGGAGCCCACATCAATCGCGATCACAAAATCTGCACCCAAGCTGCGTACTTCTTTGACAGGCAGCGGGCTCGTCAAGCCACCATCGACCAATTCTTGACCATCAATCACCGCCGGCACAAACACGCCAGGAATCGAGCATGAAGCGCGCACCGCCATGCCAGCATCGCCTAAGCGCAGCATGGCCGAGTCGCCTGTTTTCAGGTTGGTGGCAATCGCCGCATAGGGCAACTTAAGTTGCTCCAGCTTCGCGCCTCGGCAATACTCATTGACAAGCTTTTGCAAGGCCTCGCCCGCAAACATGCCGCGCTTGCTTGCCGTGCTGAAATCAGCGACATCTACATCACGTACCTTGAGGGCTACTTCTTCCATTTGCCAAGGTGTGAATCCGGCAGCATAAAAAATTCCTGCAAGAGCACCGGCACTCGCTCCGGCAATCATGTCCGCCTTGATGCCAGCTTGATCGAGCGATTTGAGCACGCCGATGTGTGCGAAGCCGCGCGCTGATCCCGCTCCCATGGCCAGCCCGACTTTAAGAGCCGGCTTTTTGAAGGGGACAGATTGCGCGTAAGCGGCGGGCAGGCCGAGCGCAGCAGCAGATGCGCTGAAGCGGCGAAGCAATTCGCGGCGTTCGAGACTAGTTTCGTTGAACGGATAGAGTGAATTCATTTGGCGGCCTCAGCGGGTTTGACGACGCCAGCTTCAATCATTTTCTTCAAATTATCCCAAGCGGAGTTGAAGGCGTTGGGTGGCTCGCCCTTTGTGATGTTGGCTACCTTTTCATCCAAAATGACCACCTCAACACGGCGGTTCAGCTTGCGTCCTTCTTCGTTGGCGTTCGATGCGATCGGGCGGTTGAATGCAAAGCCGGCAGTTACCATCCGATCTGCAGGTACGCCACGCTCTTGAAGAGATTGCATCAGCGCTACAGCGCGCTGCTCAGAAAGTTTTTGATTTGCAGTGAGGCTGCCAGCACTGTCTGTATGGCCTTCGACGGAAATCTTGTTCTGTGTTTTGGTCTTGAGCAGTTGAGCCACACGATCCAAATAGGGCGCAGCATCACCAAGGCGCAATTCAGATTTGCCAGAATCAAACAAAATATTGCTTGGCAGAAAAACTTGTACGCCGCGATCACTTTGTTCGATGGACAGAGAAGGTCCGGTGTAAGCCGGTGCGGCGACGGGCGTCGCAGGAGGGGGTGCAGGCGGTGCGCTTTTGCAGGCCGTCAAAAGGCAGATGGCAGCAAGTAAACTATATTGTTTTAGCGTTGTGGTGAAGTAAAGCATCATCTGGCTCGTGAATAGAAAGAATTTGATTGTTGTCGCAGGATGCGAAAAGTGAAACAATCAATATTTCTTTGTGTCAAATAATTCACGCGCTCTCAAAATGATGTTTGAGGTAGGTGCACCGCTACAACACCATCGTGAACTATTGCGCAGTACTGGCAAGATCATCAAAAGGATTAAACATCTTCCATGCACAGCACATTTCATTCCTTGAGCGCAATTTCTGAGAAAGATGCTGCCCGCTTGCTCAGTACAGAAACGGCACTGGGGCAGCTCGGCTTAGAAGATGCGTTGCGGATCGTGCGCTATATGAAGCCCAAGCGCATCAAAGTAGGAAGCATCTTGGTCAAAGAGGGTGAAAAGGTCCATAACGATTTCATGATGCTGATCCTCTCCGGTGATGTGAGAGTCGAAAGTCAATCGGGCTCACCCGATGAAATCGTGATTACCGTGCTTGGCGCGGGTAGCTTGATTGGTGAAATGGGCATGATCAACAACTCTCCGCGCTCGGCCACGTGCATCGCCACCACCGATCTGGCTGTCGCGATACTCAAACGTAGCACTCTGAAGAAAATCTTGGCCGAGGAATCTGATTTGGCTGCTCGTTTCATGCTGGCCATCTCAAGCCATTTGGCGCTGAGATTGCGAGACACCACGATCAAACTCAAAAAATTCATTCAACTCAGTGGCATGCTGCAAGATGAGGTGTACATGCTGATGGATGCTCAGACTGCTGCGCCAAAGAAGATACGCCGAAGCGATATGCCCACTGAGCCAATGGCATTGCGAACGCTTCCAACAGCCTTGATGTCTGGCTTCACGCCTTTATCGCCCGCGAAGACCAAGGCATCTCCGGTAAAAAGCAAGCTAGGCAATCTGCAGTGAGTTCCCGCATCCCTCCCATCCAATGCTTGCTGACTTTTGAAGCGCTCGCGCGCCTGCGCAGCGTCACGCAAGCGGCGGAAGAGCAATGCGTCACGCCCAGCGCGGTGAGCCATCGGGTGCGGCAGTTGGAAGAGCTGCTGGGCGCTAAGCTATTTGGCCGTGCGGATTTTTCTTTGACGACGGAGGGCAGCGAATATCTGGCCCATGTGCGCGAAGGCTTAGCTTCCTTGCAAAAATTCCCCAGCAGCGAAGCCGTTCAGGGCAAGCGCAAGCTGCGTGTGGCCGTTACGCCTACGTTCGCGCGCTCGGTTTTGATGCCGCGACTCAAAACCTTCACCGATACCTATCCCGAGATTGATCTCACGCTGCAAGTGAGCATTCCGCTGCTGGATGTGGTGGCTGAAGATGCGGATTTAACGATCCGCTTCGGCACCGGGCGCTACGCCGATGTGGAGCATGTGTGTTTGTTCAAAGACAAAGTCACCCCACTTGCTTCGCCAGCCTACATCCGCGAACACGGCCCCTTTGAATCCGCGCAAGATCTATCCAAGGCCAAGCTACTGCGCAGCCCGCTCGAGCCGTGGCGCACTTGGTTTGCCGCCCACCAACAAGATTGGCCCGAGCCCCTCGATGGCTCCAGCTTCAACGACATCGGCCTGATGTGCGATGCCGCAGCCGCTGGCATGGGCGTGGCTCTCGTGCGCCTCAAGCTCGGCGCGCCTTGGTTGGCCAGCGGCCAACTAGAGCGCTTGTTCGATGAAGACATCCCTAGCCCACATGCACACTATCTATGTTGGCGCACCGGCGCGCTTGATCGCTGGGAAGTAGCGGCGTTTGCGGAATGGCTGAAGAAGGCCTGCTTGGCCTGATTTCACAGAGTCTGTGGGGAAATTTCACAGCACTGCCTTTCGAATGCGGGTAAAGTGACACTCAATATGAACGCACCTATCAACCCCCAATTGCTACAAAAAGCAGAGCGCCTCGCGCAGATTCTGCTTGCGCTAAAACGCGTTTTGCCTGCGCACGCCATTCTGCATGCGAATGAAGACACCACGCCGTATGAATGCGATGGGCTGACCGCTTATCGGCAGCGCCCACTGTGTGTGGTGTTGCCAGAGACCTATGAGCAGATCGCTGCTGTGCTGAAAGCTTGCCACGCGTTACAAGTGCCCGTGGTCGCGCGCGGCGCGGGCACAGGGCTTTCGGGTGGAGCGATGCCGCATGAGCTGGGTGTAACGCTCTCGCTGGCGAAGTTCAACAAGATTTTGAAGATCGACAAATACAGCCGCACGGCGGTCGTGCAGTGCGGCGTGCGCAATTTGGCGATCAGCGAGGCGGTGGCGAGCCATGGCCTGTATTACGCGCCCGATCCGAGCAGCCAAATTGCTTGCACGATTGGCGGCAATGTAGCGGAAAACTCTGGCGGCGTGCATTGTCTGAAATACGGCCTCACGCTGCACAACGTGATGAAGGTTAAGGGCTTCACGGTGGATGGCGAGCCAATAGAGTTCGGCTCCGATGCGCTGGACAGTGCAGGCCTTGATCTACTGCCACTCATCGTCGGCTCAGAAGGCATGCTCGCGATCACCACCGAAGTGACGGTGAAGCTCACGCCCAAGCCCCAACTCGCCCGCTGCATCATGGCCAGTTTTGATGATCTGCGCAAAGCAGGAGATGCAGTAGCCGCAGTGATCGCGGCGGGCATCATTCCCGCAGGTTTGGAGATGATGGATAAGCCGATGACGGCAGCAGTGGAAGATTTTGTGCATGCGGGATACGACTTGGATGCTGAAGCGATTCTTTTGTGCGAATCGGATGGCACGCCAGAAGAAGTTGAAGAGGAAATTGGCCGAATGGCCGGCGTATTATCTGCCTCGGGTGCTACCAAAATTGCAGTAAGTAAAGATGAAGCCGAGCGCCTGAAATTCTGGAGTGGCCGCAAAAACGCCTTCCCCGCCAGCGGGCGCATGAGCCCCGATTACATGTGCATGGACAGCACGATTCCGCGCAAGCGCCTTGCCGATATTTTGCTGGCGATTGCGGAGATGGAGAAGAAATACCAATTGCGTTGCGCCAACGTATTCCACGCAGGCGATGGCAATTTACATCCGCTGATTTTGTTTGACGCAAACGACGCAGATCAGCTTCGCCGCTGCGAGCTCTTCGGCGCTGAAATCCTAGAGACCAGTGTGGCCATGGGCGGCACGGTGACAGGTGAGCATGGTGTGGGCGTGGAGAAACTCAACTCCATGTGTGTGCAGTTTTCTGCTGCTGAGAATGAGCAGATGTTTGGCGTGAAACGCGCGTTTGATCCGCTCGGTTTGCTGAATCCTGGGAAGGTGATTCCTACTTTGAATCGTTGCGCAGAGTATGGGCGGGAGTTGGTGCGGGCTGGTAAGGTTAAGCATCCTGATTTGCCGAGGTTTTAAATTTGTGCGTTCAGTGGCTTGTGCAAATCGCCAGCGCTGACGCTATCCCACTTCGCGACTGTCCCCCGCGCTGGCCTTCGGCTGGCGCTCCTCCTTTATGTCGCTACGCGGGACAGCATCATCACTGGTGATTTTCACAAGCAGTTGGTTGGCGCAGATGGTTCCAATCTCGGCGTGCCAATGTCTTCGAAGTAGTGAACGTTACGCACGAAGATTTTCAAATAGCTAACAGGCCTCGGCTGTGGTTGGGTTGTCTCCCGCAACGAAATAAAGGGGGAGACGGCGCAGCCGGCGGAGGACATTCGTGGAGGGGGACAGCCCAAGCGCAGCCGAAGCCGCCCACACCAAGAAGAAATGAATTCAAGCCGCCAAGGGTTGAGCAGTCAAACCCAGCTGATCCAGCGCATGAGACAAATGCGACACCGTGCGGTCCACGTTATGCCATTTATCCAAGCCGAAGAGGCCAATGCGGAAGGTCTTGAAATCTGCGCCTTCATCGCATTGCAGCGGCACACCTGCTGCCGTTTGCAAACCTTGCGCGAGGAATTTCTTGCTCGATTGCAGCTCTGGATCATTGGTGTAGCTCACCACCACGCCGGGCGCTTTGAAGCCTTCGGCTGCCACGCTTTGGATGCCGCGTGATTCGAACAGGGCGCGGACTTTTGTGCCGAGCTCGATTTGCTCTTCGCGTACTTTTGCAAAACCGTAGAGTTGCGTTTCTTTCATCACGGCGCACAGGCGGGTGAGTG
>JAAFJC010000104.1 GCA_013297925.1 Comamonadaceae bacterium | reverse complement strand
TTTTGCGGCAGACCCCATTCGCGTTTGCCCGTGCCTTCGTTGGGCGCAGCCACCACATCTTTCAAAGCGCGCAGCATGGTGGGCGCAGTCTGCACGAGCTTGACGACTTGCAGCGCGGTATTGCGCAGGGCTGCACCGCCCAGCTCAGCCATACCGAGCTGATAGCGATGGCTGCGCACTTTGGGGCGCGGCGGCTTGACCACACGACCCGTCGCCTCCAAATCAAAAATGGCTTGCGCCACCGCGATGCCGGCTTGCCCATCCATGCCGGCGTGATGCGCCTTCGTGTAGAGCGCCACTTGGCCACTCTTCAAACCGTCGATGATGAAAAATTCCCACAAGGGGCGGCTGCGATCCAGGAGGCTGGAATGCAAGCGCGCCACATACTGCTGCAGCAAACGATTTGTGCCGGGCTTGGGCAGCGTCACATGGCGAACGTGATACTCGATATCAATATCTTCATCTTCCACCCAAACAGGATTCGACAAATCAAACGGGATCAGCGCGAGCTTGCGGGTGAACAAATCGGCCAAATGCATGCGCTCAGCGATACGCTGCTTGGCATGCTCAAAAAAATCATCGCTGGCAAAGCCCTCGGGCAAATCCAGCACACACAGCGAGCCCACGTGCATGGGCATCTCGGGCGATTCCAGATGTAAAAATGTAGCGTCTAAGCCGCTCAAATGGTTCATGTTTATTTCCTCAAACACAGCATGCTCTATTGTGATGAATTCATGGCCTATGGAATACCCGCAAGCTGTCTTCTACGTCACAATGATGCGATGATTTCTATTCCTTCTGCTTTCTCTTCTTCCTACGCCCAAGCGCGCGTGAAATTCCTAGAGGCAGCTGCCACCGCAGGCCTGGCCATCACATCTTTTGCGCATCCCCTGAAAGGCAAGGATGGCGAAGACTTGGCCATGGATGTGGCGCTTGATGGCTCACCCGATGCCAAAGAGCTGTTGATCGTAAGCAGCGCCTGCCACGGTGTGGAAGGCTATTGCGGCTCTGGCGTGCAGGTGTTTGCGTTGCATGACCAAGAGTGGCGAGACAAAGCCAAAGCCGCTCATGTGGCCGTGCTCTACATTCACGCGCTCAATCCGTATGGCTTCTCGCACATCCGCCGCGTGACGAATGAAAACGTCGATTTGAATCGCAATTTTCAAGATTTCACCCAGCCCCTGCCACCCGCCACCGCCAACGCCGGCTACGCCAGCTTGCATGACTTGCTCCTGCCCAAAGAATGGCCGCCTGCTCCTGAAAACATAGCGGCTTGCGCAGATTGGATGGCGGCAAGAGCTCAGAAAGACTCAAAGAACCCCGATGAAGCAAGCGGCCTGCGCGCTTTCCAGCAAGCTGTCACCCAAGGCCAATACACCCATGCCAAAGGCCTCTTTTTCGGCGGCCATGCGCCTACATGGAGCAACATCACCCTGCGCAAAGTGCTGCGCCAATACGCCCAAAAATGCGAGCGCCTCGCCTGGATTGATCTGCACACAGGCCTTGGCCCCAATGGCTACGGCGAGCGCATCTTCGCTTGTAAAGACGACAAAATCGCCTACGAGCGCGCCAGCCGTTGGTGGGGTAACAAAGGCAACCCGAGCGGTGAAACACCTGTGACGAGCATCTACAACGGCTCATCGGCTTCCGCCTTACTCACCGGCCTGATGTGGCAAAGCGCCTATGAAGAAGCCCCGCAAGCGGAGTACACCGCGATTGCCATGGAATACGGCACGCAGTCTGTGAATGAAGTGCTCAACGCGCTGCGCGCTGATCATTGGTTAGCAAGTCATCCAGAAGCATCACCAGAATTGGCTAAGCAAATCAAGCAGCAATTGATGCAAGCGTTTTATACCGATACGGACGCTTGGAAGGGGCAGATCGTTAGCCAAGCAAGGCAATCAATGTTTCAAGCGGTCGATGGTTTGATCTCAACGAACCAGCATTAACTGATTCGCTTTGGGTGGCATGGCGCATTGCGGCTGACCCAATCGAGCAACAACCTCGAAGCACGGAGCGATCAGGGCCGCAGAGGCACCCTTGTTTGAGCGAAGCGAGTTTGGGTGCCGTGCCCTGAGCGTGAGTACTGCAGATGGTCGCCCGAAGGGCTTGTTGCGACGGGTCAGATGCAATGCGCCATGTCACCCAAAGCAGGCGAGCGCTTAGCTGGCCAATCCACGAAACTTCGCAATCTCCAGCAGCCCATCAAAAATCAAGTTATCCACCAACTCCACGTCATCCAAGCCTAACCACGGATGCATTTTCCAGCCCGCGCCGCCGGTCATGTAAAGCACAGGATCTTGCCCGCAGCGGTTTTGCACATGATGGCGCATTCGGCGCACTGCCCCTGCAATCGCATAGGTGCCGCCGCTGGTGAGTGCATCACTAGTGTTGGTAGGAAACTCCTTCACCTCGCCCGTGGGCACATGCAAACCTGCTGTGCCTGATTCGAGTGCTTTGAGCATGATGCCGTGGCCGGGCAAGATAAAGCCACCCAAGAATTTTCCTTGTGAAGTGCCATCAGGAGACAGCTGCACACCAATCGCCTCCACCGTCACCGCCGTGCCCACCATCACCACCACCATCGGCTTGGGCGCAGCAGAATTCGAGGCCATCATCCGATGCCATGCCCCAATCATCGCCACCCAACGATCTGCCCCTAGGCGCATCGGAAAATCATAGCCATTGATCAGCCCAGCCTCTTGCGCGCTGGAGAGCACCCACTGCGGATTCAAATCCCAGCGCTCCATGATTTGCTCTTGCACCCGCTGGCGCAGCGCATCACCGGCCACGATGCAGCCGATCATTTTGCTGGGCGCATCTTCGGCAGCAATATTTGCCCAAGCCACTTCAGCCAGCGATTCAATGTTTTCTAGAAATTCTGCGCCGCTGGCCAGCAGCTTCGCATCAGGCTGGGCATGGCTGTATATCGCCCATTTCAGGCGGGTGTTTCCAACGTCGATGGCAAGAAGTGTCATGATGGCAAAGCGTGTTTCTTGACATTATGACGAATCAAACCGAAGCACTTTGAGGCAT
The DNA here is from genome assembly GCA_013297925.1 of Comamonadaceae bacterium. Classification (GTDB taxonomy): domain Bacteria; phylum Pseudomonadota; class Gammaproteobacteria; order Burkholderiales; family Burkholderiaceae_C; genus JANMDU01. The sequence goes on along the minus strand of JAAFJC010000104.1, from coordinate 5,949 downwards.
CGGGCCTACACCGCGCCAGTGAGCACGCCACGATGCCAAATATCTGCTGCACGCGCATGCATATCCGGCAAGCTCTCGCCTTCAAGCGCCTGCACGACGCAAGGCATAAAGCTCACAAACATTTCATCCTGCCGCGGCCCAAAATCGATCTGTAGCGGCCTGCCAAAGCCGCGCTCTAAGCGCTGCAGAGCTTCTTTGTTGTTCATACCCGGCAGCAAGAGCATCCAATCGCCATTGGCATCACGCGCCACCAAGCAATTGACCGGCAACATGAGTGTCAGACGCTGTGCGATTTCTTGCAAAGCTTGGGCGCGCAATATTCGCAGCTCTTGCGGATGCGGGCTCACAAAGCCTTTGGCTTCAGTGATTTGTGCAGACCAATCTGGCGGCATACTTAAATAAGCCATGCTGATGGGCTTGCCTTGCAGCCTGCAGTGCTTGAGCAAAGGCTCCCCATAGCGCAGCCAGCCATGCTCGTTGTAAGCGCCGCTATCCAGGTCGCTGCGCAGTTGCTCTACGGTTTGCTCACTTCGCCGCAGCACCAAACCAAAGCTTGTTGATAAAGCACACATGCCTGCTATCAGAACGCCGCGCAGCGCAAACAAAATGGGCGGCACTGGCCAGTTTGCGCTGCGCCCCATGCTGAAATACACCGTGAGTAGCAAGGCGCTAAACAGTACTGCTGTGCTGCTCTCCATCAGCAGAGGAAAAGTGATGGCGAACAAGAGCACCAAAAACAGATAAGGCCCGGCTCCCGCGCCTGTGCGTGGATCAGCAAATAGCGCAGTCACCACGACCACGGCGAACAGGGCATCTATGGACCATTGCAATTTGCTGCGAACCGGATAGCGCCAGCGCAACGCACCCAGAGCCATCAGGCCCAGGCACAGCAGCAACGGCCATATGGCCGCTTGTAGCAACAGCACGGCCACCAATGCGCCATAGCCACCGCAGAACAGCAGCATTGTGGCTTCCAGTCTTTCAAAGCGGCGCGGCACGAGGCGCTGGGCATGATCCAGCGAAGCAAAAGGATGCGGTGAATGTGCATCCAAGCCGCCAGTGGGCAGCCAAGATTGAATCAAGCGAAATTTGAGCATGGGCGAATGTAATGCCCTGCGCGTTCATTTTTTATACGTAGTCTTGCGCCCAAGACAAAGCATTTGCAAATTACGGACATACATCACGCTTCAAAAGTCTTTCTGGTGACTCTTGTTACAAGTTATTCAAACTGGGGCGAAGAATGGGACGCAGTTTTTCATAGGCCCGCGCTGCACGCAGCACCAGTGCGTCGCCAAACATGGGGCCAACAATTTGCAGGCCAATGGGCAGGCCATCGCTTGTTAATCCACAAGGGATGGAGCAGGCAGGCTGCTGCGTGAGATTGAAGGGGTAGCTAAATGGCGTCCATCCCAGCATGGCCTGTGCATTCATTGGCGTGTGACCGGCGGGCTTTGCGTCGAAGGCGGGGATCGAGACGGCGGGCGAGATGAGCAAATCGTAGCCCTGAGGGTTGGCTGCGCTTTTCATCCACTGGCGCATCTGGCTGCCGAGTGCGCCTCTTCGGATATTGAGCTTTTGAATATCTTGCGCCGAGAGCTGGTTGCCCATCTCAGCTTCAGCGCGAAAATCTGGATCGGTGACTTTTTGCTGATCGGACGTGAGCGAATTCCACACCGTGGCAGCGCCGAGAAACCACAGGCCAGTCGTGATCTCCAAAGGATCTTCAAAACCCGGGTCCGCGCTTTCCACAATCGCGCCGAGCGCTTCTAAATCCATAGCGGCCTGTTTCACAGCGGTAGCTACTTCTGGATGCACATTCTTCACATAGCCCAGCGTGGGCGAGAAGGCGATGCGTAAACCCTTGATGCCTAGCTCCAAGTCTTTCAGGTAATCCACGCCGTCATAGGGAAGCGACGTCCAGTCTCTTGCATCGGGCTGCGTGATCACATTCATCATCATGGCCGAATCCTGCACGCTCATCGTATGCGGCCCCAAATGCGCCACAGAGCCAAAGGGCGAGAGCGGATAAGCCGGCACGCGGCCAAAGCTGGGCTTGAGCCCGAAGTTGCCGCAAAACGCTGCCGGGATGCGCACACTGCCCGCACCATCCGTGCCCACACTCAGCGGCCCCATGCCTGCCGCCACAGCGGCAGCCGTGCCGCCGCTCGATCCGCCGGGCGTTTTCGCCGTATTCCAAGGATTGCGCGTGATCCCGGTGCGCGGCGAATTCGTCTCGCCTTTGCAGCCAAATTCTGGTGTGGATGTTTTGCCCAGGATCACAGCGCCTGCTTCTTTCAATCGCGCCGTTGCAGGCGCATCCACCTCCCAAGCCTGATTCGCATCAATCGTGTGGCTGCCCCGAAGTGTGGGCATGCCTTGCGTCAAGATGATGTCTTTGATCGAGGTAGGCACGCCTTCCAGCGCACGCACAGGCGCTCCACTCTTGCGATGCCCGCTCCAAGCTGCTTCACTTTTAATAGCGCTCCGCGCAGGTTCTTCGCCGGCGATATGGCAAAAAGCCTTCAAAATCGGATTAAAAACCTCAATCCGCCGCATCACAGCAGCATGCGCTTCCACAGGCGAGGCCTCACCGGTTTTAAACAAAGCCAGCAACTCGGTCGCAGTGCAATCCGCTAAATCTTGAGAGTCATTCATGAGAGCCTTTCAACACCAAATACAGGACGCAGAAGAAACAGCCAAAGTTACGCAAAAGACGCAAAAAAGAAAAATGCCAAAGCAAAGCGTTATTTTGCTTTTTCTCTTTTTGGTATTCCTTCTGCGTAACCTCTGCGCCTTCTGCGTCCGGAAACTCGGTTTTCTTTTCTGAATTTTTTGCGTCTTTCGCGCTCCGGCTGTTCTGTCTTTAGCCTCGAAAACACTACACCGGCAATCGAGGCGAAATAGCAGGCGAAAGTTTCTTCCAAGGCAAATCCCCCGCATCCGCCGCCATCGGCCCTGCCGCTTTGGCCACGATCACATCGCGAACAGGATCGGCAACCAAAGGCGTGAAATCGGCGCGGAAATGGTTCGAGCTTTTCACTACGATGATCTTCATCTCTTCCGCATTGATGCCCACCATGCGCAGCAGCTCGCGGTCAAGCAACTGCGCTTTGCCGCTCACCACGGCCACGCGAATGCCTTCAATATTCAAAGCACAGCTCTTGCCCAAATGCGCAGTTACGCCCGTCATCATCGGGCCTTTGTAAGTGCAAACGCCATCGCTCAACTGTTCAATGATGAACTCAGCCTGCACAGGCGGCTCGCTCAGGTGCCCGGTGAACGTCATCACGGCTTTGCCAAGCTCCAAACCAATTACTCTTTTTTTAATAGCATCATCACTAGACTGCATGCGTGCGAGTGGCTGATTTTTCATCAAATCATGCACTTGCTCGGCAGCATCTGGGTCAAACAGCATGCCCAGCGCCACACGATTCGGGAAACGCTTGCCAGCGCCCTGACGCAGCAGCTCGTGCAAAACACCCGTGGTGTTGCTGTCGCCACCCGCGCCGGGATTGTCTTGCGTATCGGCAATCACAATCGGTTGGTTTGATTTCTCTGCGCGCTCTATGGCCAAAGCCACAGCTTGCGCCACGGGCAACACACCCGGATCCCATTGCTTGGCTGGCGAGGCGCTCGCATACAAAGCGTTCACAGCGCTTTCCGCCTTCTCACCGTAGCCCCAAACCATCGGCGCGCATTCCGCAAAATCCGCTGCCGGAAAGCCCATGCAAAAACTCAGCACCACATCATTGGCCGCATCGCTAGCGATCAGTTCGTCATACAGGCGCTTAGCAGGCTGCATCCAAGTGCTTTGCGCGTTGAGCGGAATCATGTAGGCAAAGCGCTGGTAGTGAAGTTTTTCTTTTCTGCCGAGCTTGATTCGCCGCTCAAGTAGCTTCGCAGCCAGCCGCCCGGTGTCAGCCATGTCGATGTGCGGATAGGTGCGATAGCTCACGAGCGCATCCGCAGTCTCCAACATACGATGCGTCACATTCGCATGCAAATCCAAGCTGCCCACAATCGGTATGGCCTCACCCACAATGGCGCGAATGCGCGCGATCAACTCGCCTTCAGAATCATCGGCGTTTTGCGCAACGGCTGCGCCATGCAGATCAAGATACACAGCATCAATGCCTCGCTTCAATGCTTCGCGCAGGTCTTCACAAATATCACCACTGATGCGCTCAAAAGCCTCGGTCGTCACATAGCTCGAAGGTGTCGCGCCTGCCCACACAGAAGGCACAAGCTCCCAGCCATTCTTCAATGCAGTTTGAATGAAGCCGCCAACGGGAATGTTGATGTCTTTGAAGATGTCAATCAACACCTGCCCACGCCGATAAGCTGGAAAGGTGTGTCCTGCATTGAAGGCATCCCAATCAGCGAGCGTGGGCGCAAAGGTATTGGTTTCGTGCTGATAGCCCGCAATGAAAACGCGCATGGAAGATGTCTCAGATGTTTTTTGGTGCGGCGTCAAACAGACGCTTGGTGTAATCCTGTTGCGGATTCGCATACAGCTCCGCCGTCTTGCCTTGCTCAACGATGCGGCCTTGGTGCATCACAATCACTCGGTCGCAGAGTTGGGCTGCGACTCTCAGATCGTGCGTGATGAAGAGCAGCCCCAAGCCCAGCTCAGCTTGCACTTCGCGCAGCAAATTCAAAATCTGCGCTTGCACGCTCACATCGAGCGCGCTCACCGCTTCATCGGCCACGAGCACTTGCGGCTTGCACATGAGCGCGCGGGCAATCGCCAAGCGCTGGCGCTGGCCGCCGGAGAATTGGCTGGGGTAGCGCTCCATGGCCTCGGGTGGAAGCTTCACTTTTTGAAGAATTTGGGCAACCGCCGGCATAGAATCTGCGCGGCTAGCTCCGAAATTCATAGCGCCTTCACAGAGGGAATCTACAATCTTGCGGCGCGGATTGAGCGAGCGATTCGGATCTTGGAAGACGACTTGAATGTGGCTGCGCAGAGGGCGCAAGGCGCTCTCGGGTTTTGTGGCGATGTTGTCGGCGCCCCAATAGATATCGCCCACGGTAGGATCGATCAAGCGCATGATGCAGCGGGCCAGAGTGGATTTACCGCTGCCAGATTCGCCCACGATGCCCACCGTCTCGCCTGCTCTCAGCTCTAGCGCAGCATCTTGTAAGGCTTGCGTGAGGCGAGCGCGGCCTAGCCAATCGCGGCTGATGTACGTCTTGCCTACTTGATGTGCTTTGAGCAAAGGCTCGCCAACCGGATCAGGTTTGGGCGCAGGCGGCTGCATGCTCGGCACAGCAGCGAGTAGCATCTGCGTGTAAGCCTGCTGCGGACTCCTCAGCACTTGATCTGCGCTGCCCAGCTCCACGGCTTGGCCTTGGTTCATCACCAGCACATCATCCGCAATCTCAGCCACCACACCCATATCGTGCGTGATGAAGAGCACGGCGCAGCCTTGTTCGCGTTGCAACTCGTCGATCAGGCGCAGGATTTCTTTTTGCGTGGTCACATCGAGCGCCGTGGTGGGCTCATCACAAATTAAGAGCGCGGGCTTCAAGATACAGGCCATAGCAATCACGATACGCTGCCGCTGGCCGCCGGAGAGCTGATGCGGATAGCTGCGCATCATGCGCTGCGGCTCGGGGAGCTTGACGCGCGCTAGGATTTTTAAGACTTCTTCTTGGCGTTTCGCGTTGCTCCAATCGGTGTGCGTTTTGAGCAATTCATCAATTTGATCGCCGCAGCGCATCACAGGATTCAAAGCCGTCATCGGCTCTTGAAACACCATGCCCATCGCCTTGCCGCGCAGGCTTCTGAGTTTTTGTGGTGTGGCTGTGAGCAGGTTGTCGCCATTGAGAGAGATGGAGCCGCTGCCAACTTTGAGCTCTTTGGCGAGCAAGCCCATCACGGCGGTGGCCATCACGGATTTGCCAGAGCCAGATTCGCCGACGACGCAGAGCGTTTTGCCGGCTTCG
>JAAFJC010000103.1 GCA_013297925.1 Comamonadaceae bacterium | reverse complement strand
GATTCGGTGATACGGGCTTGGCCGCTGATCGATTTGACCAGTTTGGATAAGCGTTCGGAGAGGGCTGAGGCCATAGGATGAGGGTGCGCGTGCAGAGGTAAACTAGAAGCATGATTTTATCTAGTAGAACCTTATGGTGAACCAAGCGGCTTGGTTTTGGGTGCTCGCTGCCTTTGCGCTGGCGGCCTATGCCTTGCCGGCTGTGCTGCGCGAGCCCAAGCCGCAGGCGGTGGCCAGCAGTTTGGCGCTGGCTTGGATTGCGCATGGCTTGGTGCTGGGTATTGCATTGTTTTCTGGGCGCTTTGGATTTGGCCCGGCACTCTCGGTGATGGCTTGGCTGGTGCTCACGGTGTATGCGGTGGAAAGCCGGCTGTATCCGCAAATGCAAAGCCGGCGTGCTTTGGCCGCTTTAGGTGGTGCGGCATTGCTGATTGGATTGCTGTTTCCCGGAACGCCCATGTCGGCTAAGGCATCTGTGTGGCTGCCTCTACATGGGGCTTTTGGTGTGGCCGCTTATGGTTTGCTGGCTGTGGCCACCGTGCATGCATGGCTCATGCGCCGCGCGGAGGCGCAAATGCGAGCTGCGCCGGGTAGCGCGGACGCGAGCGTGGGCTTGCCTTTGATGACACTGGAGCGTTTGATGTTTGGTTTTGTGCTGGCTTCGTTTGTGTTGCTCACAGGTACGTTGCTCGCGGGTTGGTTCTTTGGCGAAGATTTGTATGGCGCGGGCAATGCTTGGCGCTGGAACCACAAAACGATTTTCTCTGTGCTGGCTTGGGGCGCGATGGGCTTGCTGCTGCTGGGCCGCTGGCAATGGGGCTGGCGCGGTAAAAAGGCCGCGCGATTTGTGTATGGCAGCGCGGCGCTTTTGCTGCTGGCCTATGTGGGCTCGCGTTTTGTGCTGGAAGTGCTGCTTCAGCGTGCCGTGTGATCTTGTGAAAGAACTGCTTTGAAATATGCTGTTGTGATTTTGGTGGTGCTCTTGGGCGTTTGGCTCTGGCGCAAAAACCGTGCGGATGATCGCAAAGAGATGGCTGCCAAGCCTAGGCGCAAAGACGCTGCGCCTGTAGGCACGCCACAAATCATGGTCAGTTGCGCCGTCTGTGGCGTGCATCTGCCGCAAAATGATGCCGTGCTGGGTAAATCCAAGCACTACTGTAGCCTTGCACATCGCAAGCAGCAGGAGCCTTAATGGAGGAAGGTCAAAGCCGCTTTAGTGCATTACTTCATTCGAATGCCGCAGCTTCGCGTGAATTGGATTTATCGGATCGTGAGAGCGGCCTACCTCGGCTGTGGCGTGGCTTCATGGCTGCCCGCATCATGGTGGCCGGCGTCCTCTTGCTTTTGCTTTTGTATTTACGGATCATCGGGCAGCCTGCACATAGCCTCGCTTTAGTCATCAGCTTGGCTTATTTGGCGCTCACAGTTTGGGTTCGCGTGCTCGGGCGGCCCACATTGCCCGGTGCGCGTTTTGATCCTCAATGGCTGATCACGATTGGCGTTGATGTGCTCGTGTTTGGAGCGTTGCTCTATATGCAGGTAGGAACGATCAATTTCGCTCCTTTGTTCGCTTTACCCGTGTTACTTGCTGCGGTGCTTGGGCCATTGCTTCTAGCCTTGGGCACGGCGGCAACTGTCACTGTGGCTTTGCTACTAGATGCGCTGCAGTACACGATAGCTGGCTCGTCGGATGCGGCTAGTCGATATATCCAAGCATCAATCACGGGTATCGGTCTATTTGTCGTGGCCTATTTGGCGAATCAATTGGCGACGCGTTTGGTGCGGCAGGAGCGAGCAGCGCGAGGCAGCGAGATGGCGGCGAGAGCGCAGATTCAGGTCAATCAATTGGTAATTGATAATTTGAACGATGGTGTCCTCGTGATTGATGTCAATGGCGTGGTGCACGCCGCGAATCCCTCTGCAAGGTATATGCTGGGAGCCGGCCCGCAGATGGATCAGGCATTGGCTAAGCCGCCTTTTGTTTTGGCTGCGCGTCCTGCGTGGCAGGGTTTGGCAGATATGGCTGCGCTGAGTTTTGTTAAGCAAATTGGTATGGAGCGTGATGTCACCGTGAATGATCCCCATGGGGGATCAAGCCAGTTGCATGTCAAGACATCTTTATCGATTGGCTCAGATACGCTTGCGCAAGGCAGTCTGTGCGTGATGTTCATGGAAGATTTGCGCGAGATGGAGGCGCGCGTGCGCACCGAAAAGCTCGCCGCGATGGGTCGTATGTCCGCTGCGGTGGCGCATGAAATTCGCAATCCTTTGTCTGCGATTGCGCAAGCTAATGCGCTGCTGGCGGAAGAAATCACGCACACTGGCCAGCAAAAACTGGTGCATATGGTCGCCCAAAACGTCAAACGTCTCAACCGCGTGGTGGAGGATGTGCTGGATGTTTCTCGCGCGCAAGGCGGTGAAAGCCAAGCGGCCGTATTGCATGATCCATCGCGACTGATCGGCGGCGTTTGTCAAGAATGGGCCGTGCAAAATAAAGCTCAGAGAATGCTTTTGCTGGATGTTGAATACTCACAGGCTGCGATTGAATTTGACGCGGATCATCTGCAACGGGTGCTGGTGAATCTTCTGGACAACGCGCTTCGACATGCCAGCAAGCAGCCCGAAGCGATTCAAGTGAAGTTTTCCAGCCAGAGCTACAGCCAACCTGGTGTGTGGACGCTTAGCGTTTGGAGCGACGGTGCATCAATAGAGCCGGGTGTGCAGCGTCATCTTTTCGAGCCCTTTTTCAGCTCCCAAAGTCGCTCCAGTGGCTTGGGGCTGTACATTTGCCGAGAGCTTTGCATGCGGCATGGTGGCTCGATTACTTATGAACGGAGTTTAAGATTGCAGGCTGGACAGGATAGACGCCGGGAGGGTAATGATTTTCTGGTGCAAATTCGCGTCTGCAATGATGCGACCCAACCCATGCCTTTGATGCCATCGCGCTTTTAGTGCTCCTCTACAATCCATCCATGTTGCCAAACACTGACACTTCTCCTCGTATTGCACCGAGTGTTCTTGTGATTGATGACGAGCCAGATTTGCGCACTTTGTATGAGCTCAGCCTCACACGCGAGGGCTATGAAGTGGTGACGGCGGACAGCGTGGCTCAGTCTCTAGCAGCGCTGGATCAACGTAGCTTCCATGCCGTGGTCTCGGACATGCAGTTACCGGATGGCATGGGGCTGGAGGTGCTGAAGTTTTTGTCGCAAAGTCAGCGCAGTGAGCGCTGCGTGGTGATCACAGCGCATGGCTCGGCAGAGAATGCAGTCGAGGCGTTGAAGGCGGGGGCGTTTGACTATTTGAGCAAGCCCGTCGATTTGAAGCAATTTCGTTCCGTGGTGGCGCAAGCGGTGAAACTGAGCCAAACGGATGCACAGGCTGTAACACAACAAAAACCTGCGAGTTTGCCTCCAGTCACTTCGCTACCTGCACTGCAAAGCGATGCTGGTGCGCAAGCTTTGGCTGCCATTGTGGGTGATTCGGAGGTGATGAGCCAATTGCGCGCGCGTATTTCAAAGGTGGCTCGTAGCATGGCACCTGTGCTTGTGCGTGGCGAGTCAGGCACAGGAAAAGAGCTGGTGGCTCGGGCCATCCATGCGTGTAGCCATCGCAGTGATGGGCCGTTTGTGGCGGTCAACTGCAGCGCGATACCTGAAAATTTGCTCGAAGCCGAATTTTTCGGGGCACGTAAAGGCTCGTACACCGGTGCAGCGGCAGATCGTGAAGGCTTTTTTCAAGCGGCACATGGCGGCACACTCTTTTTGGATGAAATGGGGGATCTGCCCTTGGCCATGCAAGCTAAATTGCTGCGCGCCATCCAGGAGCGTAGCGTGCGCCCGATAGGTGACACGCAAGAGCTGCCTGTCAACGTTCGCATCGTGAGCGCCACACACAAAGATTTGAATGCTGCCGTGGCTTCCGGGCAATTTCGGCAGGACTTGTTTTATCGCATCAATGTGATTGACATGGCCTTACCGGCTCTTCGCCAGCGCAAAGAAGATTTGCCAGCGTTGGTCGATTGCTTGCTCTATCGGATTGCGCAAGAATCCGGTGAGAGCGTGCTTGTGGCAACCAGTGATTTCATTGCGCAATTGCAAGCTTTGCCTTTGCCTGGAAATGTGCGTGAATTAGAAAACTTGCTGCATCGTGCAGTGGCGCTCTCTGATGGACAGAGCTTGTCTCTGGATGAGTCACAAAGTCATAGCACTTCTGTTGCCGCTCAGGCAACTGCCGACCCTCAATCTATGGCGATGCAAGCTCCAGGGGTGTTGCCCAGTGATTTGCAAGCTCATTTAGATGCGCAAGAGCGTGAAATCTTGGTGGCCGCGCTCAAAGACACGGGCTTTAATCGCACAGCTGCTGCTGCTCGTTTGGGTATGAGCTTGCGGCAGATTCGCTATCGTATGGCGCGCTTGGGAATTGAAGCCGATGAAGGCAAAAGCTGAAAGTGTTGGTTCTTGGAGTGCGGGTTGGCTGAGCAACGCGCAGCGACTGGACTCCCCTAATTTTGGCGCAAGACCCGCCCAGACGCTTGTTGATTTGATTGTGGTGCATTCCATCAGCTTGCCGCCAGGCCAGTATGGCAGCGGACAGGTGCAAAGACTGTTTACCAACCAGCTGGATTGGGACGAGCATGCGTATTTTCAAACCATACGCGGCATCCAGGTATCTTCGCATTTCTACATTGAGCGTAGCGGCAAGCCGTGGCAATTTGTGAGTGCAGATGATCGCGCTTGGCATGCGGGGCAGTCCAGTTTTATGGGACGAGACAATTGCAATGATTTTTCTGTGGGTATTGAGCTTGAGGGCTTGGAAGGCCAGCTTTTTGAATCCGCGCAGTACCGAAGCTTAGCCACTTTGTGTCAGCAACTGCGCCTGCGCTATCCGATAGCCCATGTGATCGGGCATGAGCACATCGCATCTGGCCGAAAATTTGATCCTGGCGCAGGCTTTGATTGGCAGAGTTTGCAAAAAACTGTGGGCTGGCCGCCTCAGTGTTTTCCCGTGCTATCTTTTTTGAAGTGATGAACCACTCACTGCGCCTGCGCTTCATCGCGTTCAGGCCCATTGTGTGTCGTGAAGCAAGGATTGATAAGGCTTGCGCTTGAAAAATGGCCGCAAAGCCTCAACTACATTGAGTCTTGAAACTGAGCGCCAGTCTTTGCGCGGTTTTCTGAGCTTTGGTGCAGTTTATGAATGCGCAAAAACTGTGCTTTCTTTCCATGCAGAGCTCCCATCGTTGAAAATTCGTACATCAAAAGTACGCACCCGAGCGCTGCATTTTCAGCTTTTTTGTTGTGTTTTTTTGCGACTTTATGGTGCACGCCCGCCTGGCATGCCTTGGAGCTCGATACACTACCTATAGTGTCTTGTGAAACGCTCAAACACTAGATATAGTGTCAAAGCAGTTGCGCATCAGCTTCAGATTTGATAGCATGGCACATCGTATTAAAGATTTTTAGCAGTACACAACAACGTTCAACGAGATTAACCCAAGAGGAAGCAATGCAGACGACTACTAACCCTACCGGTTCCGCTGGTTCCACAGTGTCTTACTTGGCTACAAGCCTGCCAACTCCCGCTACAACTTCCCAGCAGGCGGCCAGTAATCCCTACAGCAGCTACCAAATTATTCGCCGCAATGGCGCGGTCGTACCCTTCGAGCCCAGCAAAATTGCCGTGGCCATGATGAAGGCTTTCTTAGCCGTGCATGGCACGCAAGGCGCAGCTTCGGCCAGCGTGCGCGAAGCCGTAGATGCGCTCACCAGCAATGTGGTGCGCGCCCTCATGCGCTCACGCCCAGGCGGCGGCACCTTTCATATTGAAGATGTGCAAGATCAGGTCGAGCTTGGTTTGATGCGCGGTGAGCATCTGGAAGTGGCGCGCGCCTATGTGCTTTACCGTGAGCGCCGCTCACAAGAGCGCGCAAAAGCACCGGCCGCTCCTGCGGTGGCCACGCCTGCGTTGCATGTGATTGATGGCGGCAAACGCGTGCCTTTGGACTTGGCCAATTTGAAAGCCTTGATCGAATCGAGCTGCGCCGGCCTCAACAAAGATGTGAACCCAGCGCCTATCTTGGCTGAAACACTGCGCAATCTGTACGACGGCGTGCCGGTGGATGAGGTCTACAAGGCTTCTATTCTTGCTGCTCGCACCATGATCGAGAAAGAGCCGGATTACACCTATGCCACCTCGCGCTTGTTGATGCATACCATCCGCAAGGAGATTTTGGGACAGGAAACGGCGCAAGCCGAGATGACGCAGGCTTATCCCGAGTATTTCCCGAAGTTCATCCGCAAGGGCGTCGAAAACGAGCTGCTTGATGAGCGTATGGAGCAATTTGATCTCAAGCGCTTGGGTGCTGCGCTCAAGCCCGAGCGTGATTTGCAATTCGATTACCTCGGCCTGCAAACCCTGTATGACCGCTATTTCCTGCACGTGCGCAAAACCCGCATCGAGATGCCGCAAGCTTTCTTCATGCGTGTCGCTATGGGTTTGTCGCTCAACGAAATCGACCGCGAAGCTCGCGCGATTGAGTTCTACGACATCCTGTCAAGCTTTGACTTTATGAGCAGCACGCCCACGCTGTTTAACAGCGGCACGCTGCGCTCACAGTTGTCGTCGTGCTATTTGACGACCGTGCCTGATCACTTGGATGGCATCTACGAATCCATCAAAGAAAACGCGCTGCTTTCCAAATTCGCCGGCGGCTTGGGCAACGATTGGACGCGCGTGCGTTCCATGGGCTCCCATATCAAGGGTACGAATGGCGAGTCCCAAGGCGTGGTGCCTTTCCTCAAAGTGGTGAACGATACAGCCGTCGCTGTGAACCAAGGCGGCAAGCGCAAGGGCGCAGTCTGCACTTATCTCGAGACTTGGCACCTCGACATCGAAGAATTCTTGGAGCTGCGTAAAAACACCGGCGATGATCGCCGCCGCACGCACGACATGAATACCGCCAACTGGATTCCAGATCTGTTCATGCGCCGTGTGATGGAAAAGGGCACCTGGACGCTGTTCTCTCCGCACGATACCCCTGATCTACACGATTTGTTTGGCGCGGCTTTTGAGAAAGCCTATGTTGGTTACGAGCAAAAAGCGGCGCGCGGCGAAATCAAGCTGCACAAGGCGCTTCAAGCAGCAGACCTGTGGCGCAAGATGCTCACCATGCTCTTTGAAACCGGTCATCCTTGGATCACCTACAAAGACGCCTGCAATGTGCGCTCACCCCAGCAACATACCGGTGTGGTGCATTCGTCGAATCTGTGTACCGAGATCACGCTCAATACGTCGGATACCGAGACGGCTGTTTGTAATCTCGGCTCCGTCAATCTCGTTCAGCATTTGAAAGATGGCGCGAATGGCAAAGAGCTGGATCGCGTCAAGCTGCAAAAGACCATCACCACGGCCATGCGCATGTTGGATAACGTGATCGACATCAATTACTACGCGGTGAAGAAGGCGCGTGATTCCAACATGCGTCACCGCCCGGTGGGCTTGGGGCTGATGTCTTTCCAAGACTGCTTGTATGAGCTGAAAACGCCTTATGGTTCAGATGCCGCTGTGAAGTTTGCTGATGAATCCATGGAAGTGATTTGCTACTACGCGTACTGGGCCTCGACGGAGCTCGCCAAAGAGCGCGGCAAATACACCAGCTACAAAGGCTCGCTCTGGGATCAAGGCATCTTGCCGCTCGACACCCTCGACCTGCTCGCCAAAGAGCGCGGTGGCTACGTGGAAGTGGATCGCTCCAGCACCATGGATTGGGATGCTCTGCGCAAGAAGATCGCGCAAGACGGCATGCGCAATTCCAATTGCGTGGCGATTGCCCCCACCGCTACGATTTCCAACATCATCGGCGTAGATGCGTGCATCGAGCCTTGCTTTGGCAATCTCTCGGTCAAATCCAATCTGTCGGGTGAGTTCACCGTGATCAACCATTACTTGGTGCGTGATCTCAAGCGCCTAGGCTTGTGGGACGATGTGATGGTGGTCGATCTCAAGCACTTTGATGGCTCACTGCGCCCGATCGATCGCGTGCCAGCAGACGTAAAAGCTTTGTATGCCACCGCTTTTGAAGTGGATACCACTTGGATCATTGAAGCCGCTGCCCGCCGCCAGAAATGGATTGATCAAGCGCAATCGCTCAATATCTATATGGCAGGCGCATCCGGCAAGAAGCTGGATGACACCTACAAGCTCGCCTGGTTGCGTGGTCTGAAGACCACCTACTATCTGCGCACCGTGGGTGCCACGCACGCAGAGAAATCCACCGTCACATCAAGCCAGCTCAACTCTGTCGCGTCTGGCGGCGGCGCAGGTGGTGCGGGTGTGAAGAGTGCTTCCAAGCAAGCAGCTAAGCCCAGCGCATTGGAAGCAGCAGCTGCTGCTGCGCAAGCCCAACTGTCTGCCACGCCTGCAACCGATATCAAGTTCTGCGGTGTGGATGATCCCACCTGCGAGGCTTGCCAATAAAAAAAGCGCAGAGCTTTCCGCACAGTATTTTTCTGTGCGCTCATGATTTCATAGCAATGATGTGAGCGAAGAAAAATGCAGCGCGAATAAAAAGCGATGTAATTCAGCAACACAAAATCGAGATCAGATGCTGCAAGACTTGCATGAAATTTGCATTTGCGCGCATCTGCTCTCATAATCGGAGCAATTAGTTATGTTGACCTGGGACGAAGAAGTCAAACCCGCACTGCAAACACTTGTCGCAAGTGGCTCCATGAGTCACTTGGATGCAGTGCCCTCTCCAATTGCTGCTGCCACACGCGCCACCTTGGATGATGGTGCACCTGTCCCCGCGAATTTCGCAGCATCTGTACAAGCCGCTGAGCATTCCAACCAAGCCAGCACACATCGCCGCGTGAACGCCGCAGACAAGCGCATCATCAATGGCGCCACCGATGTGAACCAACTTGTGCCCTTCAAGTACAAATGGGCTTGGGAAAAGTATTTGGCCACCTGCGCTAATCATTGGATGCCGCAAGAGATCAACATGACGCGCGATATCGCGCTCTGGAAAGATCCCAATGGCCTGACCGATGATGAGCGCCGCTTGATCAAGCGCAATCTCGGCTTTTTCGTGACAGCGGAT
>JAAFJC010000102.1 GCA_013297925.1 Comamonadaceae bacterium | reverse complement strand
CCCAATCCCGCTATAAATTCAATAGCTGCTCCCGCAATGAATACGCCGGGTATAAGCGCAAAACACCATAACAAATTGCTCAAAAGTGCTTTGGATGAAATGCTATCAGCCAGCGGCTTGGATTTGCTGCCCACAGCGTCGCCTACATGCGGCAACAGCGCAAGAAGCGCCATCGGCAAAGCACGCGAGACCACATGACTGGCGATGATCAGCGCCACCAAGCTCCAAGCATCTGCATCCCCCAAGGCTGCCAGCAGCGCTATCTTTGTGAGCAGTGCAAGCACCAGGGCCATCGCACCAAATGCGCCAATCCGCGAATCCTTCATGATCTCCAAGGCGCGATCCCTGCCGTATGCGCCACCCAAGCCATCGGCTAAATCCGCCAGCCCATCTTCATGAAATCCGCCCGTCAGCAGCACCGTGGCAATCGTTGAAAAGCAAGCCGCAATCAAAGGCGAGTAGCCGCCGGGTAGCAGTGCATCAAACACCAGATAGACAACGGCCGCGACACTGCCCACCACCCAGCCCACCCCTGCAAAATGCGCCGCACTGGCGCGCAGCATCTCTGGGCTGAATCCCACCCAAGCCGCGAGTTGGCCAGTGATGGGAATGCGCGTGAAAAACTGAATCGCAAGAAGGAAATGCTTGATGAACAAAAGCTCTATACCTTCTTAGAGACCCCAGCAGATTCGAAGCTGGCCATCTCGTTGAGCAATCGTGCACTAGAGACCAACACAGGCCAAGCCAGCAAAGCACCCGTACCCTCGCCCAAGCGAAGCCCCAAATCCATCAGCGCGACGACGCCAATGGCTCTGAGCATAGATTGATGCGCAAATTCCGCGCTCACATGACAAAACACCATGTAATCCTTGCTGGCAGGCGCCATGCGCGTGGCCACCAAAGCGGCCGCGCCGGCGATGAAACCATCGATCAAAATGATTCGCCGGTCACTGGCTGCTTGCAGCATCGCGCCTGCCATCATGGCGATTTCAAACCCACCCACTGCGCACAGCACCTCCATGGGCGTGCTGGCATTTTTGTGCCTTTTGTGCGCTCGGGTCAGGGCATGCAGCTTGGTTTTCATCTGCTCATCTGTGAGCCCTGTGCCACGCCCTGCACAGTTTTCCACAGGAATTTTTGTCAGCAAGGACATCATCAGCGCAGCGCTTGATGTATTGCCTATGCCTAACTCGCCAATGGCCACCACATTGCCAGCCATCTGTCGCATCACATCCATACCCGCATGCAAAGCTGCCATAGCCTGCAATTCGTTCATCGCGGGTGCTAACACACTGTTGCGTGTGCTGGGCGCAATTTTGCGCTGCAGAAGTTGCGGATGCTCGGGCAAGATCGTGGCCACACCAGCATCAATCACGCTGAGATTGAAGTTGTGTTGATGCGCCAATACATTGATCGCAGCACCACCCGTTTTCTTCTTTTTTGGCGGCAGCATATTGGCCACCATCTGCGCAGTCACAGCCTGAGGATAGGCCGATACGCCTTCATCGACGATGCCATGATCGCCGGCAAACACCAACATCTGCGGCTGCTTCAAACTGATCACATCTTTTTGCTGAATCAATCCCATCTGCAATGCGAGTGCTTCAAGGCGGCCCAGTGAGCCTATTGGCTTGGTTTTGTTATCCCATTTCGCAATGATTTTGGATGTCAATTCTTGCGCCTGCAGCCCCACGCGAATAGGTTCAATGTTCAGATGATCGATCAGGGTCTCAGTCATGGTGCTCTTCTAACTTTTGAGAAATAGACGGTAAGCGGGATTTGATGTTTCATCCACGAACGGATAACCCAAATCTGTGACAAATTGTACAAAAACTTTGTGGTCTGCCTTGGGCACTTGCAAGCCCACCAAAATGCGCCCGTAATCTGCGCCTTGGTTGCGGTAATGAAAAAGTGTGATGTTCCAACCGGGGCGCATGGCATTCAAGAATTTCATCAGCGCACCAGGCCGCTCGGGAAAGACGAAACGCATCAGACGCTCGTCTTGCGCCAGCTTTGATGTACCACCCACCATATGCCGCAAATGCTCTTTCGCCAGATCGTCATGCGTCAGATCAATCGTATCGAATCCCTTTTTGGTGAAGGTCGCAGCAATCTTTGCGCTCTCACCTTTGCCATGCGTGGTGAGGCCGACGAACACATGCGCCTTCTCGCTGCCCGAGATACGGTAATTGAATTCCGTCACGTTGCGCGCGCCGCCAGGCAGCGTGCCAACCGTCTCGCAAAAACGGCGGAAGCTGCCACGCTCTTCCGGCACAGTCACGGCAAACAGAGCTTCTCTTTCTTCACCCACTTCCGCGCGCTCAGCCACAAAGCGCAGACGATCAAAATTCATATTGGCGCCGCAGAGGATCGCGGCGTAGGTCTCGCCCTTGGTTTTATGTGTAGCGACGTATTGTTTGATCGCAGCCACCGCCAGTGCGCCCGAAGGCTCAACGATGCTGCGTGTGTCGGTGAACACATCTTTGATCGCTGCGCACACGGCATCGGTGTCGACCTCAATAAAACCATCGACCAAATCCTTGGTCACGCGATAGGTTTCTTCGCCTACGAGCTTGACAGCTGTGCCGTCAGAAAACAAACCAACGTCAGACAGAGTCACCCGTTTCTTCGCCCGCACCGATTGCACCATCGCGTTGGAATCGCTCATCTGCACGCCAATCACCTTGACCTCGGGGCGCACGGCCTTGATGTAATTGGCCACACCTGCAATCAGCCCGCCACCGCCAATCGCCACGAAGACGGCATCGAGCCGCCCTTCTGAAACTTGTTGTACTTGGCGCAGCATCTCCATCGCAATCGTGCCTTGGCCGGCGATCACTTCGGGATCGTCAAACGGATGCACAAAGGTGAGGCCTTGCTGCTTTTCCACGAGCAAGGCGTGTTGATAAGCATCGGAGTAACTGTCGCCATGCAGCAGCACTTCGCCGCCCAGATTTTTCACGGCATCAATCTTCACTTGCGGCGTGGTGGTGGGCATCACGATCACGGCACGCGCGCCGAGCTTGCCAGCACCGAGCGCCACGCCTTGGGCATGGTTGCCAGCAGAGGCACAAATCACGCCTTTTTTGAGCTGTTCAGCGCTCAGATGCGCCATCTTGTTGTAAGCACCGCGCAGCTTGAAGCTGAAGACGGGTTGCTGGTCTTCGCGCTTCAAAAGCACTTTGTTATGCAATCTGCGCGAGAGCTGCTTGGCAGGTGTGAGATCCGATTCCACGGCCACGTCATACACGCGGGCGTTCAAGATTTTCGTCAGGTAATCTGCCGGTGTGAGCTGCTTTTGTTTGGTTTTAGGCATATCGCATTGTAAAAGCCCAGTCTCAAGACAAAAAAAGCCCCGACTCTTGCGAATCGGGGCCATAACTAACCCATCTTGCGAGGGGTTGAGGAGACAAGGTTTTATTCTAATGGCTGAAATGCTGCAATGCATCAAAATTGCGATAATGCAACAGTTTTTAGAAGGATCTCCCGATGGAATGCACCGTAAGTTGGACAGGCGGCCTACAAACCCGCTCAGGCATGGGCTTTGTGGCCGAGACCGGCAGCGGCCATGTGCTCACGATGGATGGTGCGCCCGATGCCGCCAAACCAGAAAACGGCGGGCAAAACTTGGCGCCTCGCCCCATGGAAGTCGTACTCGCCGGCGCGGGCGGCTGCACAGCCTATGACGTGGTGCTGATTTTGAAGCGCGGCCGCCATGATGTGCGCGGCTGCTCGGTGAAGCTGCAAGCGGATCGCGCCGAGGTCGATCCGAAAGTATTTACCAAGATCAATATGCATTTCACGGTCACAGGTAAAGGTCTGCAAGCCGCTGCCGTGGAGCGCGCGATTGCCATGAGCCACGAAAAATATTGCTCTGCCACCATCATGCTGGGCAAAACGGCAGAGATCAGCACGAGTTTTGAGCTGATGGAGGCTTAAATGATGGGTGTTTTATCCATCTATCTGGCGTATTTACTGCGGGAGCAGCTATAAAAATAATAGCGATGCGGTGTCAAATAACAATAAATCTAGGGTAAATACTTAATTTAAGAACCGTTTTTGGCTGACACACTTCTGTCGTCAAAACCGTTTTTGAAATTACACATGTCTATCCAAGCCCTCGCTGATTCTCTTGGAATTTCAATTTCCACCGTCTCGCGAGCGCTCAATGGCTACTCCGATGTGAGCGCTTCTACGCGCCAAAAGGTGTTTGATGCGGCCAAGGCGATGAATTATTCGCCGCATCCGGTAGCGCATCGATTGGCCACTGGCAAGACGGGTGCTGTTGCTATTTTGAATCCAGCGCGTTCAGGTCAGGCCATAGACGGCAGCTCTGCCATTTTGCACACGGGTGTGACGCAGGTGATGCGAGAGCACAAGTATTTTGTGCTCTCACTGACCTTGCCGACCGGCGAGGATGAGGCAACAGAGCTTGAGCGCCTGCTCGCGGGGCGCTTGGTCGATGGCGTAGTTGTCACCCGCACCCGCACCCAAGACAGCCGCGTGAGCTTGTTGCAGCAGAGAAACATCCCTTTCGTGACCCACGGACGAACCATCGAGAACGCGCCTCATGCGTGGGTGGATGTCGATCACGAAGGCGTCGTGGCGCAGGCCACCAGCGCTCTGATCGAGCGCGGCCATCGCCGTATCGCATTTATCAATGGGATGGTGCATATGAGCTTTGCGCATTTGCGCGATCAGGGCTTTCGTAGCGCCATCAGCCAAGCTGGCTTAGCGCTGGAGCATTGCCCGATTCACTACACCGAACTGACCGGGCAGATGGGGCGGCATGTTGCGGCGCAATTGTTGGCTGGCAACGCTATGCAACGGCCCACGGCCTTTGTCTGCGCCAGCGATCTCATGGCCATCGGCGTGATGTCGGCCATCAGAGATGCCGGGCTGCAAGTGGGGCAAGATGTGTCGGTGTTCGGTCAAGGCAATACCGAGGCAGGGCTGTTGAGTGCGCCGCCCCTAGCTAGCACCGAGCATGATCTTTTGCTGCATGGCCAGCATATTGCGCGCTTGCTTTTGCAGCAAATCGCCGGCGAAGATGGCAGTATCATGCACTGGCTCGAATCATCCCGTTTGCTTCTCAGAGGCAGTGTGGCCTCAGCGCCCGATACAGCGTGAACGTACTGGTTTCGTGGCCACGATGACGCTTGGGCTAGACGCAGCTTGAGGCATCGCGCCGCATAATACCGGGCATGCAAGCTCTCCCACCCGGTTACCACGCCTGCGTCGATATCGGCGGCACGAAAGTCGCCGTCTCTTTGGCCGATGCGCAATCAGCTGCCACGCGCACATTGCATGCGCGCATCGCCGAGCCCACTGCCAAAGAGGGCACAAACGATGCACTCGCCCAACAGATTTTGCGACTGATAGATGCCAGCCTGGCGCAGATGGGCGCGCAGCGCGGTCAAGTGCACAGTGTAGGCATCTCCAGCTGCGGCCCTTTTGTGCTGAACCAAGGTATGGTGGAGCTGGCTGCGCCAAACATCTGCGGCGGCTTGGCGGGCAAGGCACGCGGCTTACCTAACGAATGGATGAGCGCTATCTTGCAAGCGCCTATTGCAGCCTTTTATCCCAATGTGCGCGTAGAAAATGATTGCATCGGCGCACTAGAAGCTGAGCGCCAATGGGGTGCTTTGCAAGGCATCAACAACTGCGCTTACGTCACTTGGAGCACGGGCATCGGCATGGGACTATGCGTCGATGGCCACGTGTTGCGCGGAAAAAACGGCAATGCCGGCCATGCGGGGCATATGTTTGTGAGCGACAACAACGATGCGCTGTGCGGCTGCGGCAATGTGGGCGATTTGGAAGGTTTGGTAGCAGGCAATGCTTTGGAGCGACGCTTTGGCCAAGATGCTGCTACGCTTTTCATAGCTGCTCGCGCAGGAAATATGCCGGCGAAAAGCCAAATTGAATCCGTTTCTAGAGATATGGGGCGGGCGCTTTACAACCTGATCGTGACGCTTGATCTTGAGCGCATCAGCTTGGGCGGGAGTGTGTTTTGGCACAACCAAGACATGCTAGTGCCGCTCTTGCAACGCGAAATCACTGGCAAGCTGCCCTCGCTCACCGATCGCTGCCAGCTCGTCCCCGCTGGGCTGGGTTTGCAAGTGGGTGATTTCGGCGCACTGGCACTCACGGAAGCGGCCAAGAGCCCCGCTTGAGATCATGCCCCGCCAATTTCTTGGGCTTTAAGACCCACGGATAATCAGCGCATGTTCGCAACCAAAAATAAAACCGCAGCCGCTTGGCTGACTTTTCTGGGTGGCCCGCTCGGGCTGCATCGCTTTTACCTTCATGGCATTTTTGATTGGATCGGATGGCTGATGCCGATCCCAACAGCACTGGGCATCTACGGCATTCAGCGCGTGCAGCGGCTGGGGCAAGACGATATGCTGAGCTGGCTTTTAATCCCACTGCTGGGTTTCACCATCGCAGCTTGCGCGCTTACAGCCATTGTTTATGCGCTATCAACGCCTGAGAAGTGGAATGCGAAATTCAATCCAACACTCGCTGAAGATGCCAAGCCTGGACAAACCAATTGGTTCACTGTGGCGGCAATGGTGGTGTCTCTCATGTTCGGCGCTGCAGTGCTCATGGCCAGCATAGCGTTTAGCTTTCAGCGCTACTTTGATTATCAGATCGAGGCTTCTCGGAAGATTTCTCAGTAAGCCTTTCGTTCTTAGCTTGCTTGCTAGTTTGAGGCGCTGCGCTTTGGGCATACACCTACGCGAATGTCCTCCGGCTGGCGCTGCGCGCGTGCCTCCCCCTTTATTTCGCTGCGGTGCATACCCAAATCACAGCGCCTCAAACTGGTAGCCGGCCAGTTAATCCGAATTTTTGCACTGAGAAAATTTCTGCTGCGGATTGCGGTTGGGCTGTCCACCGTAGCGAAATAAAGGGGGAGCCCCAGGCGAAGCCTAGGGCGGAGGACATTCGCGCAGGGGGATAGCCTAAGCGCAATCGGCTCGCCAAGCTCGATGCGTGCCAAAATTCAAACCGGCAAAGCCGTCGTCGATTTCACGCTATCGAGCATGAAGCTCGTCTTGCAATCTTGCACGCTCGGATGCTTCAGGAGCGTATCCATCACGAAGCGCGAATATGCGGCCATATCGCGCACGACCACTTTGAGCAGGTAATCCATCTCGCCGGTGAGCGCAGCGCATTCGGTCACTTCCGGCCACACCTGCACCGCCGTGCGAAACAAGTCCATCGGATTGCGCTTATGGCTCTCGGTGTGTTTTTCTAATCGCACATTGATGTAGGCCACCAGGCCGAGGCCAACGCTTGTGGGCTTGACTAGCGCCACATAGCGATCAATGATGCCGCCCTCCTCCATGCGCTTCACGCGGCGCAGCACCGCGCTGGGCGAGAGGCTGACTTTTTCCGCAATCACGTCGTAAGTTGCACGGCCATCGCTCTGCAACATGCGCAAAATCGCTGAATCTAGCTTGTCAAGTGCTTCCATGCTCATTATTTTGCATGAAAACTGCAAATCAATCAGATTTAAAGCGTGAAATTGCAGGAAATTTGATCTTTGAAGCCGCTAAATTCAAACGATCAACAGGAGCACGCGATGACGACTTGGGACAACCCCACAGACAATCCTATGGGCACGGCTGGATTTGAATTCATTGAATATGCCGCCCCCGATCCGAAAGCGATGGGCGAGCTGTTCGAACGCATGGGCTTCAAGCCAATTGCTCGGCATCGCCACAAGGCCGTGACGCTCTACCGCCAAGGCGGGATCAACTTCATCATCAATGCCGAGCCCGATTCGTTTGCGCAGCGCTTTGCGCGCTTGCATGGGCCCAGCATTTGCGCGATTGCGTTTCGTGTGAAGGATGCGAAGTTTGCGCATGAGCGCGCTGTGGGCTTGGGCGCTTGGAGTTATGCGGCCACGGCTGGCCCCGGCGAGCTGAATATTCCGGCCATCAAAGGCATCGGCGACAGCGTGATTTATTTTGTGGACAAATGGCGCGGCAAGAATGGCGCGAAAGATGGCGACTTGGGCAACATCAGCTTCTTTGATGTGGATTTTGAGCCGCTGCCGGGCATCAATGCTTCCGATCTCAATCCGCCCGGCCACGGCCTCACGTACATCGATCATTTGACGCATAACGTCCATCGCGGTCGCATGAACGAATGGTCTGATTTTTACGAACGTCTGTTTAACTTCCGCGAAGTACGCTACTTCGATATCGAAGGCCAAGCCACGGGCGTGAAGAGCAAAGCCATGACGAGCCCTTGCGGGCAAATTCGCATCCCCATCAACGAAGAAGGCAATGAGAAAGCTGGCCAGATCACGGAATACTTGGATCGCTATCGCGGCGAAGGCATCCAGCATATTGCGATGGGCTCGACGAATTTGTATGACACCGTGGATGCGCTAGGGCTCGCTGGCGTGAAGCTCTTGCAGACGAGCGAGACTTACTATGAGCTTTTACCGAAGCGTATCCCCGGGCATGGCGAAGATGTGCAAGGCTTGCAATCGCGCAACATCTTGGTCGATGGCAACAAAGACGAGCTGCTGCTACAAATCTTCAGCGAAAACCAGCTCGGCCCGATCTTCTTTGAATTCATTCAGCGCAAAGGCAATGAAGGCTTTGGCGAGGGGAATTTCAAGGCGCTGTTTGAGACCATGGAGCTGGATCAAGTGCGCAGAGGCGCGTTGAAAGTTTGATGCTATGGCTGTCAAGCCAGTGATCTACGGCCAATCAGATCGCCCACCACGCGGCGACTACGCGCGGGCGCGGGAGGATTACACCTGCGATCAAAACTATGCGGCGTACACGGCAG
Organism: Comamonadaceae bacterium; assembly: GCA_013297925.1. Lineage (GTDB taxonomy): Bacteria > Pseudomonadota > Gammaproteobacteria > Burkholderiales > Burkholderiaceae_C > JANMDU01. Next base: position 293 of record JAAFJC010000102.1, on the reverse strand, counting down.
CAGATCACGAGACTTGGCGCAAGCTCTATGCGCGGCAAGCGGCGCTGCTTCCCGGCTTAGCTGCTCAAACTTTCATTGACTTGCTACCGCAGCTAGATGCTGCGCAAGGCATTCCGCGTTTTGAAGACATCAATTCGCGATTGTTGCCCGCAACGGGCTGGCAACTTGTCGGTGTGCCGGGCTTGATTCCTGAAGTGCCGTTTTTCACTTTGCTCGCGAATCGCAAATTTCCCGTCACGGATTGGATTCGCACACCAGCGGAGATGGATTACGTCGTTGAACCCGATATCTTT
>JAAFJC010000101.1 GCA_013297925.1 Comamonadaceae bacterium | reverse complement strand
TGCAGACGTTAAACCCTACACGGGCATGTTCTTTTGAAAGAGAGCCATCATGGCAAAAGAGAAATTTGAGCGTACCAAGCCCCACGTCAACGTTGGCACGATTGGCCACGTCGATCACGGCAAGACCACCCTCACCGCAGCAATCACCACCGTCTTGGCAGCCAAGTTCGGCGGCACCGCTAAAGCCTACGACCAGATCGACGCCGCTCCAGAAGAGAAGGCCCGTGGCATTACCATCAATACCGCCCACGTTGAGTACGAAACGGCAAACCGTCACTACGCCCACGTGGACTGCCCAGGCCACGCCGACTATGTGAAAAACATGATCACCGGAGCCGCCCAGATGGACGGCGCTGTGCTCGTTTGCTCCGCTGCTGACGGCCCCATGCCTCAGACCCGTGAGCACATCCTCCTGTCCCGTCAGGTGGGCGTTCCTCACATCATCGTGTTTTTGAACAAATGCGATATGGTTGACGATGCTGAATTGCTCGAACTCGTCGAAATGGAAGTGCGCGAGCTCCTCTCCAAGTACGACTTCCCAGGTGATGACACCCCGATCATCCGTGGCTCTGCAAAACTCGCTATGGAAGGCGACAAAGGCGAACTGGGCGAAGGCGCGATCATGAAACTCGCTGAAGCCATGGACACCTACTTCCCTGAGCCAAAGCGCGCCATTGACGGTGCTTTCCTCATGCCCGTGGAAGACGTGTTCTCCATCTCTGGCCGTGGTACGGTGGTTACTGGCCGTGTTGAGCGCGGTATCGTCAAAGTTGGCGAAGAGATCGAAATCGTTGGTATTGCTGACACGCAAAAGACCATCTGCACCGGCGTGGAAATGTTCCGCAAGCTGCTCGATCAAGGTCAAGCTGGCGACAACGTCGGTATTCTCTTGCGCGGCACCAAGCGTGAAGACGTGCAGCGCGGCCAAGTGCTGTGCAAGCCCGGCTCCATCAAGCCTCACACCGAGTTCACCGGTGAGGTGTATGTGCTGTCCAAAGAAGAAGGTGGCCGTCACACGCCATTCTTCAACAACTACCGTCCTCAGTTCTACTTCCGCACGACGGACGTGACTGGCGCGATTGAGTTGCCAAAAGACAAAGAGATGGTCATGCCTGGTGATAACGTGTCGATCAGCGTTAAGCTGATTGCACCGATCGCGATGGAAGAAGGTCTGCGTTTTGCGATTCGCGAGGGTGGCCGCACGGTGGGCTCTGGTGTTGTTGCCAAAATCGTCAAGTAATTGCTAGGACACACATCATGGCTACCAAGCAAAAAATCCGCATCCGCCTGAAGGCGTTTGACTACAAACTGATCGACCAATCTGCTGCAGAAATCGTCGATACCGCCAAGCGCACCGGCGCGATTGTCAAAGGCCCCGTGCCTTTGCCAACCCGCATGAAGCGCTTTGACATCCTGCGTTCGCCCCACGTCAACAAGACGAGCCGCGACCAGTTTGAAATCCGCACCCACCAGCGTTTGATGGACATCGTTGACCCCACAGACAAAACTGTGGATGCATTGATGAAGCTCGATCTGCCCGCTGGCGTGGACGTTGAAATCAAGTTGCAGTAAGATAACTTCAACGCAATAAAAAACCGAGCTCTAGGGCTCGGTTTTTTTATGGGGATTTATGAAGAAATGAGTCAGTAGCCGGCGTATTTATTGCGCGGGTAGCTACTAAATCAATAGCATACTACTCGACCGCTTTGACCATATCTTCAACGACCTTCTTCGCATCGCCAAACACCATCATAGTTTTATCCATGTAGAAGAGCTCATTATCCAGGCCGGCATAGCCTGCGGCCATCGAGCGTTTGTTGACGATGATGGTGCGTGCTTTGTAGGCTTCTAGGATGGGCATACCGTAAATCACGCTGCCTTTTTGTAGGGCAGCTGGATTCACCACATCGTTCGCACCCAAGATGATGGCCACATCGGCTTGCTGGAATTCGCCGTTGATGTCTTCCATCTCATGCACTTGGTCGTAGGGCACTTCGGCTTCGGCGAGCAACACGTTCATATGGCCGGGCATGCGGCCTGCCACGGGGTGAATCGCGTATTTCACATTCACGCCTTTGGCTGTGAGCTTGGCGGCGAGTTCTTTCACGGCATGCTGCGCGCGAGCCACTGCGAGGCCGTAGCCGGGCACGATGATCACGGTTTCGGCATTGCCGAGCACGAAGGCGGCATCGTCTGCGCTGCCGCTCTTCACATTGCGCTGTTGTTGCGCGCCAGCCGTGGCAGTAGCAGCTTCACCACCAAACCCGCCCAAGATCACATTGAAGAAGCTGCGGTTCATCGCCTTGCACATGATGTAACTCAGGATCGCACCCGATGAGCCCACGAGCGAGCCAGCGATGATCAGCATCGAATTATTCAGCGAGAAGCCAATGCCCGCAGCTGCCCAGCCGGAATAGCTGTTGAGCATCGACACGACCACGGGCATATCCGCGCCGCCAATCGGAATGATGATCAACACGCCGAGCACGAAGGCAATGGCAATAGCAGCCCACAGCGCCCAATCCGCTTGCGTGGCGGTATAAAGCCCAATCAAAGCAAGCATCGCCAAGCCCAAAACCAGATTGATCATGTGCTGCCCACCAAACGTGACGGGCGCGCCTTGGAACAAGCGGAATTTGTATTTACCCGAGAGCTTGCCAAACGCAATCACCGAGCCGCTGAACGTGATCGCGCCGATCACTGCGCCGAGCGCAAGCTCAAAGCGATTACCCGCTGGAATCGCACCGCCTTTTGTCGTGATCGAAAATGCCCAAGGCTCAATCGCCGTAGCTGCCGCGATGAACACCGCTGCCAAGCCAATCATGCTGTGCATGAAAGCGACGAGCTCGGGCATCTTCGTCATCTCGACTTTTTGCGCCATGTAAGCACCCAAGCCGCCGCCGACCACAAGGCCGAGCAACACCCATACCATGCCCTGCGCTTTACCGCCCGAGAGCTGCACGATCAAAGCCGCAGTCGTGAGCACGGCAATGCCCATGCCCGTCATGCCAAAAACATTCCCGCGAATCGAAGTCGTGGGATGGGAGAGGCCCTTCAAGGCCTGAATAAAACAAATAGAAGCCACCAAATACAGCAGCGTAACGACGTTCATGCTCATGTCATTCGCTCCTTATTTCGTAGCGCTTTGCGCAGAATCTGTGCCGGCGACTGGCTTCTTTGGCTCTTTTTTCTTGAACATTTCCAGCATACGTCGTGTCACAAGAAAACCGCCAAAAACATTCACTGCTGCCAGCGCCACAGCCAGCACGCCCATGGCCTTGGCTACTCCGCCTTCGGTGAGCGCGGCAGCGAGCATCGCGCCGACAATCACAATCGCCGAGATCGCATTCGTCACTGCCATCAGCGGCGTGTGCAGCGCAGGCGTGACCGTCCAGACCACGTGGTAACCCACGTAAATGGCCAGCACGAAGATGATGAGATTAAGGATGGTGGGAGATACCATGTCCATGATTATTTCCTTTTCACTTCGCCAGCTTGGGTCATGAGGCAAGCGGCCACAATGTCGTCTTCCATGTCGATTTTCAGACTTGCTGCAGGTTCACCCTTGGCTGCAGGCGGCGCAATCAGCTTGAGGAAATCGAGCACGTTGCGGGCGTAAAGTGCGGAGGAGTCTGCGGCGACGAGCGCAGGAAGATTGGTATCGCCAATGATCGTCACGCCGTGTTTGACCACCGTTTTATCCGCTTCCGAGATGGGGCAGTTCCCACCGCCGTTTGCGCCTTTGCCAGCCGCAATATCCACGATCACTGAGCCGGGCTTCATGGCTTTGACCATCTCTTCGGTGATCAAGGTAGGCGCAGCGCGGCCGGGAATCAAAGCGGTGGAAATCACCACATCAGCAGCAGCCACTTTCTTGGCCACTTCAATCTTTTGGCGATCCATCCAGCTTTGCGGCATCGGCTTGGCATAGCCGCCGACGCCGACTGCGGCTTCGCGCTCTTCATCGGTTTCATAAGGCACATCGATAAACTTGCCGCCGAGAGATTCAACCTGCTCCTTCACTGAGGGCCGCACGTCAGAAGCTTCAATCACCGCACCCAAACGCTTGGCTGTGGCAATGGCTTGCAAACCTGCCACACCCACACCGAGAATCACCACGCGCGCTGCCTTGATCGTGCCAGCCGCGGTCATGAGCATGGGGAACAAGCGGCCATAGGCGTTGGCGGCCATCATCACGGCTTTGTAGCCAGCGATATTGGCTTGTGAGGAGAGCACATCCATGCTTTGCGCACGCGTGGTGCGCGGTGCGGCCTCTAGTGCGAATCCGGTAACGCCCGCCGAGGCTAAGCGCTGCAAACCCTCAGCATTGAAGGGCTCCAGCATGCCCACCAAAGTGGAGCCGCTCTTGAGATGCGGCACTTCCACATCGGCAGGCGCGCGTACTTTAAGCACCAGATCGCAGGCATACGCGCCAGCGGCATCCGTCATTTGGCTACCCACCGCTTCATAAGCACTGTCGATCACGCTGGCTGCTACGCCTGCGCCCGCCTGCACATGCAAGCTGTGCCCTTGGGCAATGAGTTTCTTGGCCGTCTCGGGGGTGACGGCTACCCTGGTTTCTCCCGCCAAAATCTCTGCAGGCACGCCGATGCGCATGATGCTCTCCTCAACTGCTTGTTGAAAAATTTTCGTTGACGTGCAGCTTACACGAGTTTGCTGAGCAAGAGCTGGCTAGGCTGGCAACTCTAAGACATTATTGGAATAAACATTTCTGCCTTGCGCATAATCGAGCTGATGAATTCATCCCCGCACAAAGAACGCTGGCATCCTAGCGTCACCGTGGCCGCTGTGATTGAGCAAGACGGCAAATTTCTGCTGGTGGAAGAGCACACGCCCGAAGGTCTGCGCCTGAATAATCCTGCTGGTCATTTGGATGAGGGCGAGAGCCTGATGCAGGCCTGCGCGCGCGAGGCTTTGGAAGAAACCGCGCATCCCTTTAAGCCGACCGCCTTGGTCGGTATCTATATGAGCCGCTTTCAGCGCCCAGCCACTGGACAAGACATCACCTATCTGCGCTTCGCTTTTTGCGGAACGCTTGGCTTAGCCATCGTCGGGCAAAAACTGGACGACGGCATTGTGCGCACACTCTGGCTCGCGCCTGATGAGATTCGCGCAAGCCAAGAGCGGCATCGTAGCCCTTTGGTGTTGCGCTGCATGGATGATTATTTGCGCGGCCAGCGACTGCCAATAGAGAGCCTGCACACAGATGCTAGCGTTTGGTTTTGAACAACCCAAAAAAACGGCCACTTCAGAAGTGGCCGGGGAAGCCTTGCTGTCAAACAACAAAGCGCCCGCTCAGGGAGGAAAAGCGGGGAGCGCAAAACGCCCATGGGTAATTTAGCAAAGCACGATGCTGCTCACAAGATCGTATACACATTAAAGTTGCTTGAAAGCAACGAAAAAACAGCCTTGGCCTCGCTGATTTCGAGAAATCAGTCGCAAAAATGACAACTCAAATAGTTCTTGTGCCAAGACTGACGTGTGAATGCATGAAATTGACTTGACGTAAACAGGAGCTAAGCTGAGTTTTCCCGGCGCATTTGATGCCTCACAATATCTCTATGACAACCCGCTCGAATACCTCTTTCCCGGCCAATCGCCCGCGCCGCCTTCGCCGAGACGCGTTCACGCGAAACCTTGTTCGCGAGCACGCGCTCACCTCGCACGATTTGATTTATCCGGTTTTTATTCTGGATGGCCAAGGCCAGCGGCAAGCTGTAGCCTCTATGCCCGGCGTAGAGCGACTGAGTGTAGATTTGCTCCTGCCAATTGCGCAAGAATGTGTTGAGCTAGGTATCCCTGTGATGGCGCTCTTTCCTGTGATTGATGCCAAGCTCAAGACGCCTGATGGGCAAGAGGCTTGGAATCCGCAAGGCCTCGTGCCCACCGCTGTGCGCGAGCTGAAGAAACACTTTCCGCAATTGGGCGTGATGACGGATGTGGCACTCGATCCTTTCACATCGCATGGGCAAGATGGCTTAATTGACGAGACGGGCTATATCTTGAACGACGAAACCGTGAAGCTGCTCGTCAAGCAAGCGCTCACGCAAGCCAAAGCTGGCGTGGACATCGTCGCACCCAGCGACATGATGGATGGCCGCATCGGCGCGATTCGCCAAGCGCTAGAGGACGCCGGCCATATTCACACCCGCATCATGGCCTACAGCGCGAAATACGCGAGCGCCTTCTATGGTCCTTTCCGCGATGCGGTGGGCAGTGCGGCCAATTTAGGTAAGGCCGATAAAAAGGTCTATCAAATGGATCCTGGCAACAGCAATGAGGCGCTGCGCGAAGTGGGGCTGGATATCGCCGAAGGCGCGGACATGGTGATGGTCAAGCCTGGTATGCCGTATCTGGACATTGTGCGCCGCGTGAAAGATGAATTCGCCGTGCCGACCTTTGCTTATCAAGTGAGCGGCGAATACGCGATGCTCAAAGCCGCTGCGCAAAACGGCTGGCTGGATCACGATTTAGTGATGATGGAATCGCTACTGGCTTTCAAGCGCGCCGGGGCCGATGGCATCTTGACCTACTTCGCGCGGGAAGCAGCGCGCAAACTGCGCAGCTGATCTTTCTACTGTGAGTGCAACTCTCATCACTGGGCTGGTCGCCTGCGTCTTGATATTTTGGGCGCTGGGCGCATACAACCGCTTGGTGCGACTGCGAGCGCAAGTGGCACGCAGCTTGCAGGCGCTTTGCTCCAGCTGGCAAGTGCAAGCACAAGCCGTGGGCATGCGCCTAGAGCAATATGCGCAAGGCCGCGAGACGGAATCGCAATGGGCGTCACTGGACGATGACGCAATACGCTGGCGGCCGCTCACCTTGTCTGCGCGCCAATTTTTAGCCTGCTTGGCCGTGCTGCAAGCCAAACCGCAGCAGATTGCGGCGCTGGATGATCTGTCTTCAGTGCGCGCCGCGCGAGATATTTTCGAAGCGAATTGGCAAAGGCTGTTGAGTGCACAAGATGATTTGGCCGGCACGCCTGTGCCGCCGGATTTGCAAGTGCTCTGGGCGCAGCATGAGCCGCTCGCGCTTGAACGGCTGCGTGATTACAACCAAGTCGTACAGGCCTACAGCCAAGCTATTGGTCAATTTCCGGCTGCGTTACTGGCTTGGGTGTTTGGTTTTGGTATGACCGGCGAATTAAGCTGAAGACCACAAAAACCCAAGGGGCATAAGCTCTCTACTTTTCTATCGTAGAAACCAGCATGGATTTCTTAAAGTGCAAGTGATAATCTGTGGCAATTATTTGTGCTAAGGAGACTATTTTGAAATCCCCCGCTCTGATCCTCACGGCCTTGCTGGCCATCGGCCTGCATCTGGGCGCGCAAGCGCAAACAGTGCAAGACCTCAATATCCGCAGCTTGGCCGCCACCTGCGCCAATTGCCACGGCACGAATGGCAAAGCGCAAGATGGCTCTGCTGTGGTGAGCCTGGCTGGTTTGCCCAAGGACTACATCGTGGCGCAGATGGCGGCTTTCAAAAATGGCGCGCGCCCAGCCACCGTGATGCATCAGCTGGCCAAGGGTTACAGCGATGCGCAGATCGAACAAATCGCCGGTTACTTTGCCGCACAGAAGAAATAAGGAGCACACGATCATGATTGCCCGCAGAAGTTTTCTCCAATCCTCCGCAGCTCTTTCTATGCTCGGCATGGCAGGTTGCGCCACCACACCCAGCGAGCAGGCGATTCCCGCCAAAGCCCGAGTGGTGGTGGTCGGCGGTGGTTATGGCGGCGCGACCGCCGCCAAATATGTGCGCCTACTGTCTGACTACAAAATCGATGTGGTTCTGATCGAGCCCAATGATGCCTTCGTCTCTTGCCCGATCTCCAATCTCGTGATTGGCGGCAGCAAGCAAATTAAAGACGTGACGAGCGCTTATGGTGGCTTGTCTAAGAACCATGGCGTGACGATGGTGAAAGATTTGGTGACTGACATTGATGCCACACGCCGCATTGTGACCTTGGCTCGCGGTGCGCAGATTGGCTATGACAAGCTTATCATCTCGCCCGGCATAGATTTGCTTTTGGGCAGCATCGAAGGCCTGCGCGAGGCCAGTGATGCAGGGCAAATCCTGCAAGCTTGGAAAGCCGGCGCGGAGACGGTAGCGCTGCGCAAGCAACTGATGGATATGCCAGACGGAGGCACATTCGCCATCACGATTCCTGTCGCGCCCTACCGCTGCCCGCCTGGGCCGTATGAGCGCGCCTGCCAAGTGGCTTGGTATTTCAAGCAGGCCAAACCGAAATCCAAAGTGTTGATTTTGGATGGCAACCCGGATGTCACCTCCAAGGCTGCGCTGTTCAAAAAGGTCTGGGCGGAGCAATACAAAGGCATCATCGAATACCGCAATAGCCACAACGTGACCTCGGTGGATGCGAAGACGGGCACGATCAAATTTGATGTGCAAGATGATGTGAAAGCGCAAGTGCTCAATGTGCTGCCCGCCATGCGCGCTGGCCGCATTGCTGTGCAAACGGGCTTGAACAACCAAGCCAACGGTCGCTGGTGTGGTGTGAACTATCAAAACTTTGAATCCACTGCCGCGAAAAACATCCATGTGCTCGGCGATTCGATCCAGATCGCGCCCGCCATGCCTAAGAGCGGCCACATGGCCAACAGCCATGCCAAAGTCGCAGCGGCAGCTATCGTGGCCGAGCTCTCTGGTTGGGAGATCAATGCCAATCCGATGCTCACCAACACCTGCTACAGCTTTGTGAATGACAAGGATGTGGTGCATGTGGCCAGCGTGCATGAGTATGTGGCGGCTGAGAAAACCTTCAAGACCGTGGCCGGCTCTGGCGGCGTATCTGCGATTGATCTCAAGCCTGATGTGACGCAGCTCGAAGGTGTATATGCGATGAATTGGGCGCAAAACATCTGGGCTGACACTTTGGGCTAAGCCCTTGCTGCAATAGCCATAGAAGGTGTCGCTGCGAGGCACTACACTTGCTGAGTGCCCACACCTTCTTCCTCTCCAAAACCAGCAGTGCGGGTGATCAAAGCCCCTCGCCCTGCTGCCTCTCAAGCCCCACGCGGCAAACCCACGCCCACCACGCTAGCGCAACAGCTTCAGCAAGTTGCTAACTTTTTAATAGCACTTCGCGCAGGTAATTCATGGGCTACAGCTCAATTTGAGGTTGATAATGCGCAGCGGGCGGGGATTCAGGCGATCACCTTTGCTGTGCTGC
>JAAFJC010000100.1 GCA_013297925.1 Comamonadaceae bacterium | reverse complement strand
AGTGGCTGCGGTTCGCGCAGGCGTGGTACCTGTTCGTCTTCGGTGCGCTGGTCGTGCTGCTGATGCTGTGGCTGCCGGACGGCCTGCTGAGCATCCCCGATCGGCTCAAGGCGCGTCGCCAGGCGCGTGAAGCGTCGGCCGCCCGCGCGGCCTCCGCAGCGGCGGCTGAACAAGCGGCCCAGAAAGGTCAGTAAATCATGACGGCTCCCCTGCTCAAGGTCACGGACCTGAAAAAAGCCTACGGCGCCATCCAGGCGGTCGGCGGCGTGTCGTTCGAGGTCATGCCCGGCGAGATCTTCGGCGTCATCGGCCCGAACGGCTCCGGCAAGACGACGATGTTCAACAGCGTGCTGGGCCAGATCACGCCGGACGCCGGCCAGATCCAGCTCAACGGCCGCGACATCACCGGCCTCAGCCCGCTCGAACTCAACCAGCGCGGCGTCGGCCGCACCTTCCAGACCCTGCAGGTCTTCGGCAAGATGACCGTGCGCGACAACCTGATCGTCGCCGCCCAGGAACACCAGGGCACGATGTTCAGCCGCATGTTCGCGCCCGGCGACTCGGGTCTGGGCAAGAAGGCCGACGAGCTGATCGACCTGTTCCGCATCCGCCATGTCGCCGACAAGAAAGCCGGCGAGCTGAGCTACGGCCAGCAGAAGCTGGTAGACATCGCGATGGCGTTCATGAGCGAGCCGGACCTGGTGCTGCTCGACGAGCCCTGCGCCGGTGTCAACCCGAGTCTCGTCGGCGGCATCAGCACCCTGCTCAAGCAGCTCAACCAGACGCGCAAGGGCAGCTTCGTCGTCATCGAGCACAACATGGACTTCGTGATGGACCTGTGCCACCGCATCCTCGTCATGGTCGAAGGCAAGGTGATGGCCATTGGCACGCCGGCCGAGATCCGCGCCAACAAGCAGGTGCTGGACGCCTACCTCGGGAGCTGAAGAACATGTCTTCTGAACACGCCATCGAATTCGAGAACGTGCTCGCCGGCTACGGCGATTTCATGATCCTCAACAACCTGAGCTTCAAGGCCAAGCGCGGCGCGATCACGCTGCTGATCGGCCCGAACGGCGCGGGCAAGTCCACGGTGCTGAAGACGCTGTTCGGCCTGCTGAAGGTGCGCAACGGCCACATCCGGCTCGACGGGCAGGACATCACCGGGGCGAACGCCAAGGACTTGCTGGTCCAGCACGGCATCGCCTTCGTGCCGCAGGGGCGCAACCTGTTCGGCCAGCTCACCGTCTGGCAGAACCTGGAACTCGGCGGCATCACGCTGGGCATGAAGACCACGCACGAGCGCATTCCCGAGGTGCTCAAGCGGTTTCCCCGCGTCGCCGAGCGGCTGCACAGCCAGGCGTCGGCGCTGTCCGGCGGCGAGCAGAAGCAGTTGGAGATCGGCCGTGCGCTGCTGATCCGGCCGAAGGTGCTGCTGATCGACGAGCCGTCGATCGGGCTGTCGCCGCTGGTGGTGGCCGACGTGTTCAAGCTGCTGCGCGGGCTGGCCGACCAGGGCACGACCGTGCTGATGGTCGAGCAGAACGTCAAGAGCGCGCTGAAGATCTCGGACGAGGCGATCGCGCTGGAGTCGGGGCGGCGGGTGCTGCAGAAGCCGGCGGGGGAGTTGCTGAGTGATCCTGACATCGAGCGACTGTTCTTGGGGGGCGCGCACGTCGCAGCGGCGAAAACCTGAGGGGGTACCCCACCTACCCAACCCTCCCCCGCTGGGGCTAGGAGCCAGACGGTACTGTCTACTTGTTGGCCGGAGCGGGGGGCGCTAGTCGACGCGAGTAAAAATGCGGCATGACGGCTATCGCCGTAGAAAAGCCGATCTTGTACGCGAGATACCGAGTCACGCCAGAGGTGATCGGCTAAGCGGTGTGGCTGCATTTCCGATTTCCGCTGATCCTGCATATGGTTGAGGATGTGCTGGCTGCGCGGGGCATCGAAGCGACCTACGAAGCGGTCCGACAGGCAACTGCCTGATCCGAATAAATAGACTGGAATTACCAATCAGCATTGAGGTTTCGAGCAGGCGCACTGGCTCACAGAAATCCTGGTACGTGGCTCAAATCCGTGACAGCCCCAACACCCCATCGCCTTGTCGTCAGATTGCCAATATTGGGGGCATAATAGATACCTTGGCTTTATGGCGGCGACAAATATTCTGATGCGGGCAACCGCCCCGCAGCTTGCCACCCACTGCACAGAAGTTATAAAAAGCGGCACGACTCGGTGAGAATCCCTGTGCAGCTTCTATGTGATTTGCTTGCGCCAGAATACTCGCTGTCCGACGGGATTGGCAAAAAATTCGCCTAAGCCTTAAAGGTCTGAAAGTCGAGGCCGACCCGAGATAACGAACTGCCAAGTCGCTGCAAAAGATTTAACGCATACTCATATCTTAGCTGGCAAATAATTTGAGCCCTCACCGAGGAAAATGCGAGTGCGGGAGGAGGGTCACCAGCATCCCCTGCTTGTTCAGCGCCTACTGCTGCGATGGCCCCAGGAAGCGCGCAACTCATGCGTTGAATTGATATTGAAAGATGCCCTGTATCTTTAGGTGCGACATCAATCGTCCCATTATTCAAAGCGAACATTTGCTCCCAAATCGGAGGAGTACTTATTTTCGAATCTTTGGTAAATTTTAACGCAAGTAGGTTGCCGTCTCGCGCCACAAAGACAAACCGATTTTCGTTAATCCGATTCAGGGCATCCTTAAGTTTCGACTCCACATGCAGCTGAACGGCAATAAAGGGTACCGCATTTCCAAGGCGGGACTTCCACCCCGTGGAATCTCTCCCCGGAACCATATCGCAGGCAGGTGACAAGCATACCCAATATTCATGCTCTGGAATTTCCGGTTTCCCAACATCAAGACAGAAAATCTGGCCTGTGGTCAAATGGCCCGAATCAATTGACTTTGTGCTGTAATAGTGATTGAGGTGAGCGACCCTCAATTCAGCATCAATTTCCGTATCCAGATACCTCCTCAGGACATCTTCTCTATTCTGGTCTCTGAAGTATTTGACGAGCGCGCTTGCATAGTGGACTACCTTATTGTATAAGCCGTCCCCCAATGCCTCCCAATGTCGTTCAATCGATTGGGACATCACGCCTGTAGCATCGGTATGATTCATTAATTCATGCAGCCAGCCCGCCTGCAACGATATATTGGATAGCACATCGGCCTCTGCTAGGAAACCATTTTCGCTGAGCTCACCACGCATTCGTGTCATAAGGAGTTGATGCGGTCCTGGCGCCCAATCTGTAAGTGCCGACGTGAGTCGCTCGACGATTTCTGAAGGCTGCGTGTCTTTTTTTACAACCGTGACGAAGAGCTGATCGAGCCGCAGCCAGCTTAATTCTTCAGAGAATCTATAGTTCAATTCACCTAGGTTTGCTGAACTAAGCTGCGCAAGAAGATCCTTATGCCGAAAAATCACGGCAATATCAAAAATATCTTTTGCCGACGGAGAGAAATTTTGACTTTTTATTAGGCTGGCTGGACAGCGAGACAAAAGTGATTGCAACACTGGTTGTAGGTTTAACGCCTCGAAAGAGCATTTTCCTACTCGCACTTTTATATAGGTATCAACAGAGACGCACTCCAAAATTTGGCGACGGATATCAACCGCAGTCTCATCCTCCCAATCCGCTACAAACTGCTCAAGCTTCTGAAGATTTTCATGTGGGAGGTCATAATTCCAGGCGGAATAGAGCATGCCCAGAATAATTTGTTGAAAAACGCCGGAGAGATATCCGTCGATTCCCTTCGTGTAAACTACTACGAGATTAAATTGACTATTGCGCGCGAGCGCACGCAGAATTTCTATCGCTCGGCTACCGTCGCCAGTGTCACCGTTGAGATGAAAGTCGAGAATCATCAAATCCGTGTGATGCAAGGACGGCGCAAAAACTAGCTCGTTGACACCGCCTTCTGCACTGCCATCATGGATGTCAACAGACCAAGGTCTTTCTCGACATCTGCATGCACGAATGAGTGCAGCAGCCCGCTGTACCTCGCTAATCTGGCCCTGAAATCGAATTTTCATCTCCGGGAATATCGACTCGGCAGAAGTATTTTCTTGCTTCTGCGCAGTGGTCGTTTCTGACGCAGGAGCCGGCTCCACCAAACCCAGCAATCGATCCAGAGTGGGGAAATCATCGTCAACGACAACAACGCTTCTGATCGGATCGATATAAGCTTGCTCGATCAGCCTCTTGTAAACACTGATATTATCTTTCATTTCCCATCCCATGTACTAAATTTTATGGCGAAATTCGCCCCTGGTAGCTTTTTCTGTGTACTGTCAACTATGTATTTAATAGAATGCCCCCCTGCAGCCAAATTCGCGCGACAAAGGTATAATCCGACTCCTCGCCCGCCTCTTAGTTTCCTAGTGAAGAAAAGTGTAAAAAGGCTACCAATATCCTCAGATTCGACTCCGGGACCATTATCTGAGACATAGGCATTACCTTCTTTTGCATCGAGGACAACTTTTTTACTTACTTCGCCAGAGCGCGCAGCCCAGTAGATGGCATTGTTAACTAGGTTGACAAACACAGGCGCCAAGCGAGAAAACTGATCGAAGACTCTAAGCTTATTAAATTCTTCGGTGGAAACGACCTCGACTCCCGCGGATCGAATGGCACTATCGAGAATGGAGCATACAAACTGAGATAACTCGGCACCATTTATCCACTGCCCCGAGCGCTCCCCAGAAAGCTTCAAAGGTGAAAGAAATTGAAGCCGCTGGGAGAGCGATTCATGTCCGTGCTTTATTGCCTCGAAGGCCCGAGTATTCTTGGCATCTGCAGGGAGCTCTTTCAGGCCCTCTCTTATCGCGCCCTCAAATCCCGCAAGTTCATGACCTACAATCTCTACCGTTATGCCGAGCTGGGCCAGTGCATTTAATCTCTGTATCTCCGCCCGATGAACTATGTTTTCTGCCACCGTAACTGAAAGCAGGCTTTCGATATCAATATCGGCTGCCAACGAGCGAAAAACGGAAAGATAATTCCCGAAAATCTGCTCATTCTCCAGATCCAGTATTTCTTTTTCAGTATCCAATTTTTTCAACGCCGCAGACAAGCTGATTGAGCCGAATTGTAATTCCGCCAAAAGAGGCAAAGTGCGACGATGGTATTCTTTATTCCGCTCGTCGGTCAGTGACGCAATTCGCTGCGCCTCTTCCCCCATGATTGTTTTGCACTCCGTTGCCCATTTTCTGATTCGTGAATGGAGGTATGCCGCGTTGCGACTAAGTTCGGAGTGTGCAACCTCGTCCTGGGACTTGGGTTTTACCTTGTCAATTGCAATGCTTATCGAGTCGCGAAGCTGGGTAACCAGTTCGCTTGCTCTACTCATGTTGCTTTTGAAAATTCGGTAAGATGATTCTAAACTCCCGAGTGTGGTCGGAGCGCCCCCCAAAGAGAGCTCACCCTGTCTCTCGCGAAGTATTTCTACCGACTTGCGCAATTCCATAAGCCCGCGCTCATCTGAAGGAAAGGAATCCGTGCGGGCCGACTCGGCGATAGCCTCTAATTCATCCTTGATACGGCCAATCTCTGGCTCATAAGCCGCGAGATTTCTTCTGAAATCTTTCCGCTTTTTGACTGCCAATTTCTTTTGCGACTCGACCGCCTTCATTTGCGCGAACGATGCCTGCAGGACTGGCAGGGTCTCTTTTCTTGAAATTGATTCAGATCCGAAATATCGCCTGGCGGTCACTTTTAGGATATTTTCGATCAAGTCACGAAAAACCTTGGCAGCTTTATTGTCAATAAAACCCTCTCGCCCCGCCTTATCTTTCAAATTGGGATTTTCGTCTCTTGCAATGGCGATGCGACCAAACATCCTCCGAATAGCCCAAAATTCTCTGCCTGCATGCAATCCTCTACGCCGCTCAATTTCAAAGAAATCGTTGTCCTCTCGTCCATACGGCAACACTCGCAGCCCGTCACGGAAAACGAAAAATCCGGCGGCTGCGCTGGAACGGTCCAGCAGTTCAGCATGAACGGAGGGCTCGTGTGTCGTATTTTTCAGCTCTTGCTCAAATGTTCCCAGTCGTAATGCAAAACAACCTACACGGGAATCCTTTCGAGCCCCAATAGCGGACTCGGGGCTAATGGCTATTTCTTCACTTAGCCAATTGCCAAAGATCTTAATGCGACCGCGAAATACCCCTGCGATGTCGACCCAGCCATCCACGACATGTTCAAGAGCACCTAGATTCTCGGCTCCAAATTCTCGTACATCCGCCACAACGGTTCGGTTAAGCATTCCCTCCCAGGCTGTCACTCCATACGTAAAGTCAAGAATGGGTATCGATGCCGGTATCGACGTGCTGGCGGCGGCCACCTGCTGTTGGCCCCTCAATTCCCCACTATATGGATCAGTGAAGCTGGCTAAGGTGCTTCTTAGGCGAGCGCGGGCTGAAGCAATTGCCGCCGCATCAGCGGCAGCATGACCAGCGTCTAGTTGAGCTTTTAAGTCAAACGCAATGTCAGCAACAACCATAATGGTTCCATGTCGTCGCTCGCCACGCCAAACGGGCCACAGCTCCAGTTGGCGCTCTGTTATGCTTGTTTTGATCAGGATATTTTCAATTGCCGCCTTCGTTGATTCTCGGCCTTCACTACGCTCTAGGGATTCGAATTTCTTCCAAGCATCATTTAGGCGGATAGTGCGTGGCTCGTCGTCTAGATCTCCCCAGATGTTCCCCATAAGTCGATCGAACATTCCGCTCAAATGTTCGAATAATTCTGACTGAATTGCAAATTCCACCACTGGGATTTTTATATCATTTAACAGGAGGAAGGGATTCTGAAAAAGACGCCAGTCAATAAGCGAGGCCACAAACCCGGCATCAGCCTTTTTCGTCAGCAATAGCATCAGAGGGCCGAGTGCTGCGGCGGAAAGGCGTCCTATCCCTTTTTGACCCTGCCGAGGCCGGCGCTGAAGCCCTAGCCGTTCGCTAACCTCCACCTCCATCCCACCAGCTTTGGATTCGGTACCTAGAACCAACCACTTTTCCACGAAGTCTGCGCGTGACATTCCGTGGCCGTCATCTGAAAGCGCTGCGCTGCAAACATCACCATCGAAGATGTGCAGGTGTACAGCGCGTGCATATGCATCGTAGGAGTTCTTCCACAGCTCTGATACTGCTGTGGGACAGTCCGCGATTTGCTCGCGACCAAGGTGATCTACAGTCCTTGCTCGCGCTTGAAACGCAATAGAATCCATAGCTTACTCCAGTGCTCTAAGCGCTCGCGAAAGGTGGTTTAGTAAGATTCTTCCTAACTCGACCGGGACCGCATTTCCGATTTGCTCCCCGCCAGCCATGAGTCCACCTTCAAATACAAACGAGTCAGGAAAGGTTTGAAACCTCGCCGCTTCCCGCAAGGTTATTCCATGGTTTTTTGTAGGATGTACAAATCGACCTTTGGACGGGTTGATGCAGGCGGTGGTCATGGTCGGGCTTGGAAGTGTGGGATCAATACGTCCGTAAACGTCCGAATGCCCGTCATGCTTGGCGTGACAGTCAAGGATGCGTGTCGATTGAGATCGACTGCCGCCGTTCAATGGTGTTGACCGAAAAACCTCAGTCAGTTTCGATGAATGCTTCATGTGGACGTTGTTTAAGTCCGAAGCTTCAACAGGAGCGTTGAAAACGGTCGCTGCCGTCAGCCAATGTCGAAGTGCGGAATTCTCGGCGACCATCAGTTGATTGCCATGAGTAATAGGCGGCGGCCAATCTAGTTCGAATTTAACGTCTTTCCGCGCCCCCAAGATAAAAACTCTTTTTCTTCTCTGGGGAACACCGTAATTGCGGGCATCGATGATGACTGGTTCAAATATGGTGTAACCGGCTGCTCTGCCGGTGTTAAAGAAGTCATCCAAGAATGATTTATGTCTGGGCCACAATATTCCAGGAACATTTTCCATTAGAAATAATTTCGACTGAAGCACATCAACAAACTCAAAATAGCGATGCACTAGAGCATTGCGCGGGTCGCCTACCCCAGCCCCTTTAATCCGATGAACTGAGAATCCTTGGCACGGCGGGCCGCCCAAAACTATGTCACATGCCTTCTTGGAGAAATGCACCTCGCGCAAGTGGGCGGGGGAAATCTCGAGGATATCATTCTCATAGAGTGTTGTTCCGTTGCGTGTTACCAGGTTAGTTCTGTAGGTTGCGCACGCTTTTGGACTAATTTCCACCGCAGCCTCTACCCGAAACCCAGCTTGGCGCGCAGCCAGTGAAAAGCCTCCAGCTCCGGCAAATAAATCAACGCAATTAAGTTTTCGTTTGGCAGTCATCTAAATATAAAAATGTATTGTTCGTATTGTAGGGTATGGTGCTGTCAATTTGTTGGCCAATGAGGGATAGTGCTGGTCGGCATGGGCAAGAATGCGGCAATACGCCCATCGCCGCAGACAAGCCGATCCTGTAGGTGGGATACCGATTCCCGCCAGAGGTGATCAGCTTCCAGTGCGTTCAAGATGCCTTCGCCTTGCGCTGCTGAAGCGTCCTGGCCACGGAAAAGTGTGTGCGGCCGGGATCGTGGCTGCGCTTGACCGCAGGCGTCCGGGTGCTGCGCCCGGTCTGGCGGTAGCGGGCCAGACCAAGCTGCTTGGCCTGCTGTGCAAGCCAGGCCGCCATCGCTTGCAGACTGGCCCGCCGGACGGACTCCCAATCCTCTGTATCGACAATCGTGTCCAGGCTCTCGCCGAAGTTGCGCATCTCGATGGCCGTGTAGTAGCCCAACAGCGCGGCCGCGGCCTCCGGGCCGTGGACGGCGCGGATGGCCGCCTTGACCACCACCAGCACATTGAACGCCACCATCGCACCGGCCCCCGCGACGCCCCACCCTAGACAACGTCGGAATGCGCGCGCGATCCGCCTGCCATCACCTCACGCGCCAGACACAGATCCTCCCACGACCGCGCCTTGTCCAGCGGATTGCGCAGCAGATACGCCGGGTGGTACGTCACCACCACCGGCACGTCCGGCATCCCCGGCACGGCATGCACCCGCCCGCGCAGCCGCCCGATCGGCTCGCCCGTCTTCAGCAGCGACTGCACCGCGAACCGCCCCATCGCCAGGATCAGCTTCGGCTGCACCAGCGCGATCTGGCGCAGCAGGTAGGGCTCGCACTGCGCGACCTCCTGCGGCTCCGGGTTGCGGTTCTGCGGCGGGCGGCACTTGAGCACGTTGGCGATGTAGACCTGCTCGTGCGCGGGCGCCTCGCTGCGCGTCAGGCCGACGGCGCGC
>JAAFJC010000010.1 GCA_013297925.1 Comamonadaceae bacterium | reverse complement strand
CCCCATCAGCCACCCCAAATTAAAAAAGCCCTTGAGTTCTGCTCAAGGGCTTTTTCTTTGCCTTTTTGAAGTGTTTTGGGCAAGTGGTTGGGATGTTTACTGCGCGGGGTGCTATTGAATTGATAGTTCTCTTGACGTTACGTGCAACGTCATCACGACGCTGGCAGCGCTTGGGCTATCCCCCTCCGAAAATGTCCTCCGGCTGGCGCTGCGCGCGTGCCTCCCCCTTTATTTTTCTGCGGGGGATAACCCAATCACTGCTGGCTTACTAAGGTTGTGGTTCAGCCGTCATCCGAATCGGGATCGTTACGGGGCCATCGTTAATCAGCGAGACTTTCATGTCTGCGGCGAATTGGCCGGTTTGGACGATGGGGTGCGCGGCGCGGGCCTGCTGCACGAACAACTCATACAGTCTGCGCCCCTCATCGGGCGGTGCGGCATTCGTAAAACTCGGGCGATTACCGCCGCTCACATCCGCTGCCAACGTGAACTGACTCACCACCAGCAAACCACCACCCACATCTTGCACCGATCGATTCATCTTGCCCGCTTCATCGCTGAAGATGCGCAGCTTCAAGATTTTGGCGAGCATTTTTTCTACCAACACATCCGTATCGCCTCGCTCTGCGCAGAGCAGGATCAGCAGACCGTGATTGATTACGCCGATGGTTTGGCCTTCAACGGTGACGCTGGCCTGCTGGACGCGCTGAAGAATAGTTTGCATTCTTAGCTCAGCGCAACCTTCGCAAATTTCCTCTTCCCCACCTGCATCACATACGTCCCCGCACCAAGCTTGAGGGCTTTGTCGCTGATGACTGTGCCGTCTACGCGGACTGCGCCGCCGTCGATGTGGCGGTTGGCTTCGCCGGTGGATTCTGTGAGTTTGGCGGCTTTGAGGATGGCTCCGATGCCTAGCTCGGCTGCGCCAGCTAGCGATACCGTCACCTCTGCGATGTCATCGGGCACACCGCCTTTGCTACGGTTGATGAAGTCTTGCTCGGCGGCGTCTGCTGCTGCTGCTGAGTGGAAACGCGCGGTGATTTCTTTGGCGAGCATGACCTTGGCTTCTTTGGGGTTGCGGCCTGCTTCGGTCTCGCGTTTCAGCGCAGCAATGTCTTCCAAAGATTTGAACGAGAGAAGCTCGTACCAATTCCACATGAGGGTGTCATCGATCTTGAGGACTTTGGCAAACATCGTGTTCGCATCTTCCGTGATGCCGATGTAGTTGTTTTTGCTCTTGCTCATTTTGTCCACGCCGTCAAGGCCGACGAGCAGGGGCATGGTGAGAATGCATTGGGGCTCTTGGCCGTATTCTTGCTGGAGGTTACGGCCCATGAGCAGGTTGAATTTTTGATCGGTACCGCCGAGCTCTAGATCACTCTTGAGTGCAACCGAATCGTAGCCTTGCATGAGGGGATAGAGAAATTCATGCACGCTGATACTCTGGCCGGTGGTGTAGCGCTTGTGAAAATCATCGCGCTCCATCATGCGAGCCACGGTGTATTTGGCAGACAGCTCGATCATGCCGCGTGCGCCGAGCGGATCGCTCCATTCGCTGTTGTAGCGGATCTCGGTTTTGGTGGGATCGAGCACGAGGCTGGCTTGTTTGTAGTAAGTTTTCGCGTTGTCTTCGATTTGGCTTCTGGTGAGCGGCGGGCGGGTGGAGTTGCGGCCGGAGGGGTCGCCGATCATGCTGGTGAAATCGCCGATCAAGAAAATGACAGTGTGGCCGAGGTCTTGAAGCTGGCGCATTTTGTTGAGCACCACCGTGTGGCCCACGTGCAGATCAGGCGCGGTGGGATCAAGGCCGAGCTTGATTCGCAGCGGAACGCCGGTTTTTTCGCTCTTTTGCAGCTTTTTAAGCCATTCTTCCTGCGGGATCAGCTCTTCCACGCCGCGCAGGCTTACCGCCATGGCATGCTCAACGGTATCTGATACCTTTGTACTACTGGATGCATGATTAGTTGTAAGTGCTTGATTCATAAGTGTTTTCCCGCTTAGCCCCGTATTTCGCTCGGCTATACTCATTGATCGCCAAGCAGTCGAATTTTACGTGGCTGCCCTTTTGGAAATACTGAAACTGTCTGCAAATTTGCATTGCAGCCGTTTGATTTGATCGTTGGATTGTAGTTTTGAGTTTTTCGAGCCTGATTTCTACTGCTGCTTCGCAAACTGCTGATGCGGCTCACGCTTTGGTCCAAGTTGCGCAGCGTCATCCGCGCCGCGTGCTTGCGCTCGTGGGTAGCGTCTTGCTCGGCACAGGTGCAACGGCCTACGCTGTCTCCACCCTCGTGCCCGATCCGAGCACGATGCCTGTGCGCCAAGTGATCGAGAGCGTGGAGCCAGCGCCTCGCTCAGCAGCTGTGCAAACACTGGTGGCTGAGCCCATCGCCCCATTCGTGCTCTACCGCAGCGACACCACCCGCAGCAACGACACGGCCGACAGCCTGCTGCGCCGTCTCGGTGTGCTCGATGCGGCTGCTGTGCAATTCATCCGCAACGACGGCCTGACTCGCCAGGCCCTGCTTGGCCGCACCGGCCGAGGCGTGACGGTGGAAGTGGATAGCAGCAATGCGCTCACCAAGCTCACCGCGCGCTGGACACCCGACGACAGTGCCAACTTCCAGCGATTGGTCGTGCAAAAGCAAAATGGTCAACTCGTCAGCAAATTAGAAACCGCAGCTTTGCTCGCCAACACCCGCTTGGCCTCGGGCACGATCAAATCCTCTTTGTTTGCCGCAACGGATGAATCGCGCATTCCCGATGCTGTGGCTGTGCAGCTGGCAGAAATTTTCTCAGGCGACATTGATTTCATCCGCGCACTGCGCAAGGGCGATCGCTTCAGCGTCGTCTATGAAAGCTTGGAGGCCGATGGCGAGCCGCTGCGCGCTGGGCGCGTGCTGTCGGCAGATTTTGTGAATGCCGGCAAGACATATTCTGCGGTGTGGTTCCAAGAGCCGGGCGCAGCCAAGGGGCAGTATTTCACGTTAGAAGGTAACAGCCTGCGCAAAGCCTTCCTTGCCTCGCCGTTGGAATTCTCACGCGTGACCAGCGGCTTCGGTGGCCGCATGCACCCGATTGCCAAGCAATTCCGCATGCACACCGGCGTGGACTACGCCGCACCGACCGGCACGCCGATTCGCAGCGTAGGCGATGGTGTGGTGGACTTTGCTGGCGTACAGCGCGGCTATGGCAATGTGGTGGAGATCAAGCACCGCGATGGCAAGAGCACGCTGTATGCGCACATGCACACGATTGCCGTGCGCAAAAGCCAAGCGATCAGCCAAGGGCAAAACATTGGTACGGTGGGCTCCACGGGCTGGAGCACTGGGCCGCATTTGCATTTTGAATTCCGCGTCAATGGCGTGCACCATGACCCGATGACACTGGCCAAACAGAGTGAGAGCGTGCAGCTTAGCGCTGCTTCTCGCCCTGCGTTTACTAGTTTGGCGCAAGACGTGCGCCGCAAACTCGCTGCTGCCGCAAGCCTGCAATTGGCCAGTGCGCAATAACGACTCAAGGCTCTATATCGGGCTCATGTCAGGCACGTCGATGGATGGCGTCGATGCTGCCTTGGTGGATTTTTCAAAGCAAAAACCGCATGTCGCCGGCATAGAATCTGCGGGAATAGCTATCAATTTAAGAGCGAATTTGATGGCTTTAAACAGCTCAGGCTCTGATGAATTGCACAATGCTGCGCTCGCCACCAATGCACTTATGCGTCTCTATGCGCAAGCAGTCAATGCGCTGCTAGCTAAAACGGGCCTCAAACCTCAAGACATTCGCGCGATCGGCGCACATGGCCAAACCGTGCGGCATCGGCCACAGATGTTTGACCAAACTGGCTACACGGTTCAGCTGTGCAATCCATCGTTGCTCGCAGAGCTCACCGGCATTGATGTGGCGGCAGATTTTCGCAGCCGTGATGTGGCGGCGGGCGGGCAAGGCGCGCCGCTTGCGCCGTTTTTTCATCGGGCTTGGTTTGCTCAAGGCGCTTCAACCGTGGGCGTGCTCAATCTGGGCGGCATCAGCAATCTCACTGTGTTGCATGGCGATGGCAGCACGGTGGGGTTTGATTGTGGCCCGGCGAATGCGTTGATGGATTTTTGGGTTCACAAGCACACGGGGCAAAGCTTTGATGCGGCTGGCGTTTGGGGAGCGAGTGGGCACATCATTCCTGCCTTGCTGGAGCAAATGCTGGCCGAGCCTTACTTTGCTTTACCCCCTCCGAAAAGCACGGGACGAGATTTGTTTAGTCCTGAATGGCTCTACAAACATCTTACGAATTTTGTTAGCGCCAAGCCGCGAGATGTGCAACGCACACTGCTCGAATTGACCGCGAGCACAGTGTCTGCCTGCGCGAATAGCTATGAAAATAAGAGCAGCCAGCCGCTCCAAGAATTGATCGTCTGCGGTGGTGGTGCATTCAATGCTGCGCTGATGCAGCGCCTGCAAGCCTTGATTCCTGGGGCAAAAGTGATCAGCAGCGCAGAGCGCGGCTTGCCGCCGCAAGATGTGGAAGCCGTGGCTTTTGCATGGCTGGCGCGGCAATGCGTGGAGCGGGTTGCCTTGCCGCTCACCAGCGTGACAGGCGCGCGTGGTGCACGTATCCTTGGCGGAATCTATCCCGCTTAAGTCCCAACCAACTCCAAACGCGGTTCACGTTTAACTGCGTTCGCTGGCACGCTCTGCACAGCTGGTTTGTTCTCCGCAGTCCCACGAAATAGTTCAGCTTGCTGAATCATCAGCTCCCGCAAATCCCCGCACTGCGCCTGCATGGCGCGCATCCAACTCGCGCCATTTTGCCTGGAGGCTGTGAGCTCTTGCAGCATCATGAGCGGCCGTACCGTGCCCAGCTGCGCGGCCACGGGCATGAGGCGCGCGAGCAGATTGAGCAAGCTATCGCCCAGATGCACGCTTTGCCGCGCGCCGTGCGGCATGCCCTGTTGTTCAATCGGGCGCATATGTGGATTGGCCAGCTGTGCATCAAAGCCAAAGCGGCAGGCTTGGAAGCGGTTGTAGCCATAGACGCGGGTGCTGGCGATATCGCCCACAGGTGTGTGTTTCTCGGCATCTGAATTGAGCAAATGCACGGAGAGCGTTTGCACCAATGCACCCAAAGCAGCCGCCATCTCTACGGTGAGCGGTGTATCAAAAATGCGCACTTCCACCGTGCCGTATTCTGGCTTGGGGCGAATATCCCAATAAAAATCTTTGATGCTCTCCACAATACCGTAGCTCACCATCTCGCCAAAGTAAGCGTTGAAATCTTCCCAATCTTTGAGGCGAGGCATGTGGCCTGAAAGTGGAAACATCGCCACAGCGTGCAAGCGAGAAGTTTCAAACGAGGTGTCTTCCCCTTGCGCAAACGGGCTCGCCGCTGAGAGCGCGATGAAATGTGGGATGTAGGGCAGCAGGCGCTGCGTGAGCTCAATGGCCAAATCACCCGAGCCCACGCCCACATGCACATGCTGGCCAAACACCGTGAATTGCTTGGCTAAGTAACCGTACAAGCGCGAAACATGCAAGAAGCGCTCGGTGGGATAAATGCGCCGCTCGCGCCAAAGCGCCGAAGGATGCGCGCCGCCGCCGCTGATCGCGATATTGAGCTGATCGGCGGCCTGCACGGTACGGCTCCTGAGTTCGCACAGCTCCGCAAGCAAAGTGTCATGCTGATGATGCACCGAGCTGTTGAGCTCAATCATGCTCTCGGTGATCTCGGGTTTGAAGCGATCAAAGCCATCTTTACTGCGATGAAGCAGCGCGATCAGATCTGGCGCATCGCGTGCAAGTGTGCCCTCGCGTGCATGCAAGAGCTGGAGCTCCAGCTCGACGCCAACGGTAAAGGGTTTGGAGGGGGTGAAAGTGAGCATGGTTTACATCGGAGTCATGAGTGCGTGTTGCGTGGCGAGCTGGGTCGGTGTGAGCGGTGTGTTTTGAGGAGGGATGCTTGAGGTGTCCACTCGCGTGGGCT
Organism: Comamonadaceae bacterium; assembly: GCA_013297925.1. Taxonomy (GTDB): domain Bacteria; phylum Pseudomonadota; class Gammaproteobacteria; order Burkholderiales; family Burkholderiaceae_C; genus JANMDU01. Next base: position 57,560 of record JAAFJC010000010.1, on the reverse strand, counting down.
GCGTGCTGCTTCGGCTGTTGAGCCCCGAAATCTCCTCATGCGCAATTTCTCCGCAGCGCTGCAAGAGAGTGCGCAGCAAGAGCGGCGAGAGCCAATCGCTCAGCACCAGCGCTGCCACCAAGCTGCCAGCCAATAGCGCATCTCCTTGCATCAGCGCGGGCCATGCGAGTAGGAGAAGCGCAAGCCCTGTGAACGAGAGTGGCTGCATGCCAAGCCCCAGCGCAAAGCCCTGCTGCCAGCGCAGCCCCGCCCAGCGCGCTGTGAGCGTGCAAACGAGCAGCTTGATGCCCAATCGCGCGAGCACAATCAGCGCCACCAGCGGAATCATCATGCCGATGGCCACATCCAGCGATGTGAAGCGCGCCGCGCCCTGCGTCCAGAGCGCTACCAAGATGAGCGCAGACAGGGCAAACAGCAGCAATTGCGAGAGCGCAGTCAGCGCCACTTGCAAGCCCTGCCCTTCGCGCCAAGCCGCGCCCTGCGGGCTGCGCAGCCCCAAGCCAAGCGCCAAGCAGGCCGCCCAAGCCGGCGCGCCCCACCATTGCGCCAAGCCTGCGCAGACGCAAGCCGCTGCCACCAAGCCCATGCTGTCGCTGCCCACATGCGATGCCGCTCCTTGGCCATTCCTAGCTGCAGGCTGGCGCGCGAGCAAGCGCCCTAGCGCCGCGCCCACGGCCAGGCTCAAGATCAGCAGCAAGAGCGGCTGCGCCAGATCCCAGCCGCTGCGTTGAATCAGAGGCAAGCCGGGCCACAACGTTGCCGCCGCTGGCGTGCTGCTCGCTGCGCCTTGCTGCCAAGCCTCAGCAATCACGAGCAGAAGCGGTAGGCAAAGCGCAGCCAGAAGCGTATTGATGCCGCCCAAATGCAAGCCTCGCGCGCTGATTTGCCCATCGGCCTGCCAATCAGGCATGAAGCTGGAAAGCACCACAGGCGAGCTATGCGCAGCCACAATGCCCGCCACCGCAGCAGCAGGCCAAGCCAGCCCGAGCATGATGAGCAAGCCGCTCACCACCAGCGCCGTGAGCGCAAACTCCAGCACCGCCGTCGCCGCCAGTGCCTTGTTGCGCAGCAGCCAGCGCATATCCATCCGCTGCCCCACAGTAAAGAGCACCCAGCCCAGCGCCATATCAAAGAGCCACTGCGTTTGCACCGCTAGGGTTTGCAAACTCGCGGCATCGAAAAAGAGCAGCGCGGCAAGCGCAGCCAGCAGCCCGCAGCCACCATAGGCCGTGCTCCGCAACCCGCCCCAGCGCTGCACGCGATCCGCCACGCGCATCGCCAGCCAGAGCAAAGCGCCGATCCACACCACAGCCGGCATCTGCGCCAGCCAGCCGCTCACGGCGCGCAGAGCATCGTCTGCCCAAGGCATCCAAGGCTCCAGCTGTGCCTGCACCATGTCCTGAAAATTGCTCAACCAAGTATTCATACCTCCTACCTTAGAACGGCTTGATGCCAGTTGCATGACAAAGGATGTAAGAGTGGTCAGCAGTTACAGCCTGTAGGAAATATGTTTGCTATTAACTTTATAGCTGCTCTCGCAGCATTCATGCCGGCAATCAACCGTTTCTTCTTAAATTCAAGACTAAAAACCAAGTTTCACCAAGGCAACTGCTCACCTCGGTAATCGACGAATCGGCCATTGTCTTGCGGCGTCAGCCTGTCAATCACATGCAAAATTTCTTGCGCAGCCATGGCTGGCTCCCGCACATTGAGGCCAGTTTTGCTGAACGGATCGGAGAGTTGCGTGGCTACCGTGCCGGGATGCAAGGCGATGCAGCAGGTTTGCTTGTTGCGCCGTGCCAGCTCAATGGAGGCGGTTTTGACGATTTGGTTGAGCGCAGCTTTGGAGGCGCGGTAGCCATACCAGCCGCCTAGGGCGTTGTCGCTAATGCTGCCGACTTTGGCGGAGATGAAGGCGAGTTTTACATCGCCGCTCTTTGGCAACAAGGGCGCGAGATGCTTGAGCAACAAGCCCGGGCCGATAGTGTTGATGGCGAAGACTTGGGCTAAATAGGTCGCATCAAGCTGCGACAAGCTGCGCTCAGGGCCATTGCCTGTGTTGTGCAAGAAGCCCGTAGCTACGATCACGAGGCGCAGTGGTTGCTCGATGCATTTCGATTTGAGCCATTCAGCGCTTTCGGCAATGCTCGATTCATCCGTGATATCCAGCAAAGGTGCGCCCTCATCACTGACGCTACGAGATAGCCCCAGCACCTGAGAAAAACCGCCGCCCGAGAGCAATTGAGTCTTGAAAGCCGCACCCAGTCCGCCCGATGCGCCTATCACCAGCGCCGTATTTTCCTTATCCGTCATCTCGTATCGCCTGTCATATAAAAGTGCGTATCATTCTGCATGGAAACTACAAATAGTCACAGCACAACGCTGAATGCCCCTTTCATTGCTCCCGGTCGCTATACCGAGGCAGCAGCCGCCGTCAAGCAAATTCAAGCGATCTACGACAACAGCCTCGCGCATTTGCGCACCAGCCTCGATGCCTTCGTGGCCGGCACGCTCAAAGCAGGCCGTGTGCGCGCTTGCTATCCCTTCGTGCGCCTTCGCACCCAAAGCCTCACGCGGCAAGGCGCAGCGCCTAAGAAACTCAGCTTCGGCTTCGTGCAAGGCGTGGGCACGTTTGAGACCACGATCACCAAGCCCGATCTGTTTGAAAACTATCTGCTCAAGCAGCTTGATCTGCTCCTGAAAAATCACGGCGGTGAGCTTGAAGTGGGCACGAGCAACGAACCTATCCCGATTCATTTCTCTTTCGCCGATCACGATCACGTCGAAGGCAATATCCCGCCAGATCGCCGCGCCCTGATGCGCGATGTGTTTGATCTGCCCGATCTCGGTGCGATGAACGATGACATTGCCAACGGTACCTTTGAAGCCGCAGGCCGCGCCCAGCCGCTATCCCTGTTTACCGCCCCGCGCATTGATTATTCCCTGCACCGCCTGCGCCACTACACTGGCACTTCAACTGAGCATTTTCAAAACTATGTGCTGCTGACGAACTATCAGTTCTACATCGACGAATTCGTCAACCTCTGCCGCCAAGAGATGGCCAACCCCAAGAGCGAATACATCGCCTTCGTCGCGCCCGGCAATGTGGTGATGCGGCGCGTGGGCTTGCCGGCTGAAGCGCTTGACGCATTAGGCAAAGAACCCCCGCGCCTGCCGCAAATGCCCGCCTATCACCTCGTGCGCAAAGATCACAGTGGCGTCACCATGGTGAACATCGGCGTCGGCCCCGCGAACGCGAAAAACATCACCGATCACATCGCCGTGCTCCGCCCCCATGCCTGGCTCATGCTCGGCCACTGCGCAGGTCTCCGCAACAGCCAAGCCTTGGGCGACTACGTGCTCGCGCATGCCTATGTGCGAGACGATCATGTGCTCGATGAAGATCTCCCGCTCTGGGTACCCATCCCCGCACTCGCCGAAGTGCAAGTGGCGCTGCAGCAAGCCGTGGCCGAAGTGGCGAATCTGCCCAAAAGCGAATTGAAGCAACTGCTGCGCACAGGCACCGTCGCCTCCACAGACAACCGCAACTGGGAGCTGCTTGGCCTGTCCAAACTCAGCCAACGCTTCAACCAAAGCCGCGCCATCGCCCTAGACATGGAAAGCGCAACAATAGCCGCCAACGGCTTCCGCTTCCGCGTCCCCTACGGCACGCTGCTGTGCGTGAGCGACAAACCCCTGCACGGCGAAATCAAACTCCCTGGCATGGCCAATCAGTTTTATCGTGATCGCGTGGACCAGCATTTGCGTATCGGCATGAGAGCGGTGGAAATTCTGCGCGAGCTGGGGGCAGAGCAATTGCACAGCCGGAAATTGAGGAGCTTTGCTGAGGTGGCGTTTCAGTAGTCTTTGTTGGCGTTCGTGGGTTTGACTCGACCCGCTCGCCTGCCACGTGATGTGCCCGAAAAAGCCGAGGCCTTTCTTCGTGGGGCACTCTTACCCGCAAGCGACGAGCTCCTGATCTCTGTAGCGTTCTGTGCATGGTTTGCCGCGCCCGACCAGCGAAAGGCTTCGTTTTTTCAGACCCATCACGCAGCGGATTAAGATTATTGGCGCGTCGTTGAGTCTCCGTACAAGTAAATTGATATCATGATATCATTGCACTAGCGAGGTAACAAATATGACCGCTCTCATCATCCGCGATTTAAATGACAACCTTGGCGCTGCACTCAAGCGCGAGGCAAAAAAACGCGCCACCAGTGTCAACAAGCTGGTGCAGCAATACATCGCTGCCGGCTTGCAGCAAAGCAGCGCAGTAGCCAAACCGGGGCAACGCAATGACCTAGGCGCCTTTGCTGGCCGCTGGAGCAGCAAAGATTTACGCGAATTCAACGCAGCCACCGAAAGCTTCAACCGGATCGAGGCCGATCTGTGGAAATAAGCAATCTGTGCCTAGACACCAACACGTATTCCGCATTTCTAGCTGGCAAAGCAGCCGCCATCAAGCGCATCTCACAAGCTGAACATATCTGGATTCCCGCACCTGTTCTCGGCGAGCTCAGAGCAGTCTTTGCAAAGGGAAGCAAAACCGCTGAGAACGAATTGCTACTACAAGAGTTCTTAGCATCACAGCATGTGCATGTGATCGCCATCGACGAATCCGTCACCCGCTTCTACGCGAAGATTTTTGATCAACTTCGCAAAGACGGCACACCTATTCCCACCAATGATCTATGGATAGCAGCCTGCGTGATGTATGTCAGTTTTCCTCTTTATTCGTTGGATGCACACTTCAAAAATGTGCAGGGACTCGATTTGATTTCTGTTTGACGGGTATTTGATGGATTTGTCGCATCCACTTATTTGCTTCAGATGTTGAAAATGCTGAAAATTCTCCGCAGCTTTTTAACCAGCCTCAGATCAAGCGCGGCCTTGGGACGCGCTTCGCGCTTGACGAAGCTTGGCCAACATGCAGAAGCCTTGATTGAAGCCCGGCGAGGACTACGATTTCTAAGCGCACACTACGTTAATCGGCTCAGTGCACCTGAAGGAGCCGCGTTGCTTTCTCTCACGATGCTGGTAGAACAGCTGGCATTCGATGCAAAAGAACAAGGTGCATCGCGAGTAGACTTAACCGACTCCTTAGCTTTTCTGAGACTAATTTCTGAAAATCCTACTCGTGAAGTATCAGAGCAACTATCTTGGCTTCCATATCTGGAAGCTAAGCTTCAATCACTAAAGTGAAAGTGTAATTAGCGCGACTGGCGACATTAACCCGCCGCGTGATGGGTCTGAAAAAACAAAGCCTTTCGCTGGTCGGGCGCTGCCAACCATCTCATCATCGCTACAAATGGTGGGAGCTCATCGCTGGCGGGCAAGAGCGCCGCACGAAGAAAGGCCTCGGCTTTTTCGGGTACGTCGCGTGGCAGGTGAGCGGGTAATGTGTGACGCGAAGCGACAGTTAGATTTCTGAATCACTACAAAAAAGTGAGCGCCCTGCGCAGATTCTATGCCGGCGACTGGCCGAAAAGGCTTAAAAAATCAGCCTAAAGTAGCCATATATTCACCCATGCGAATGCCGCCAGTGGGTTGCCACGCAGAATTGAATTTCATCGGCATCTCAGGCCACAGCATCACCACCGTTGAGCCGAGCAAGAATCGGCCCATTTCATCGCCTTGTTTGTAGTCAAACTGGCCGGGTTTGTAATTCCATGTCATCACATCAGGCAAGCGCGGTGGGTTGACTTGGCCGTGCCAGACGGTGGCCATGCTGCCTACGATTGTGGCGCCGACGAGGACGTTGACGAATGGGCCATGCGGTGTGTCGAAGACGCAGACGACTCTTTCGTTTCTGGCAAACAGGCCGGGCACGCCGCGTGCGGTGGTGGGGTTCACGCTAAAGAGATCGCCGGGGACGTAGATCATTTGGCGCAGCGTGCCGGCCACGGGCATGTGGATGCGGTGATAGTCTTTGGGGCTCAAGTAGAGGCAGGCGAAATGGCCGCCTTGGAATTCAGCGGCTAGCTTTGCATCACCGCCCACGAGCGCGGTGGTGGAATAGCTGTGGCCTTTGGCTTGGAAGATTTGATCTTTCTCGATGCGGCCGAATTGGCTGATCGCGCCGTCAACCGGACAGATGTAATCGGCTTGCGCGAGGGGGCGTGCGCCGCTCTTGAGGGGGCGGGTGAAGAATTCGTTGAAGCTTTTGTAGCTGGCAGGATCAGGGTTCGCCGCCTCGGCCATGTTGACGCCGTAGCGCTTGATGAACCAGTTGATTGCGGCGGTGGTCGTGCTTCCGCCCTCAGTGGATGCGAGCTTGCCCATGAATTGGGTGAGCAGTTTTTTCGGTAACAAATATTGGGGGAGGACGGCTAGGCGGTCAGACATGGTTTTGATTCTCTTGGATGATCAATTCTAGGAGCAAAATAGCAGCATGACTTCTCCGATTTTTCGCGTTCAAAACCTCAACAAAAATTTCGGCGACAACCATGTCGTGCAAGACCTCTCTTTCGAGATTGCCGCTGGCGAATGTCTGGGAGTAATCGGGCCGAACGGCGCGGGCAAGACGACGACGATTCGCATGTGCTTGGGGCAGACTGCGCCTGACAACGGCGAGATTGAGATTCTGGGCATGCGCATGCCCAAGGAGGCGAGTGCGATCAAGGCGCGGCTGGGTGTGGTGAGCCAGTTTGACACGCTCGATCCGGATTTCACGCTTGAAGAAAACATCCTCGTCTATGGTCGCTATTTCGGCATGAAGGCGGCGCAGATCACGCCGCGCATTCCGAAACTGCTGGAGTTTGCCTCGCTAACCAGCAAGGCACAAGCCAAGCCGGGCGAGCTCTCTGGCGGCATGAAAAGGCGTTTGTCTCTCGCTCGCTCGTTGGTCAACGATCCTGATCTGCTACTGCTCGATGAGCCCACCACCGGGCTCGATCCGCAGGCACGGCATCTGATGTGGGAGCGGCTGCAAATGCTCACGGGGCAAGGCAAATCCATCTTGCTCACCACGCACTTCATGGACGAAGCCGAGCGCCTGTGCCATCGCCTGCTCGTGATTGATCATGGCAAAAAGATCGCCGAAGGCAGGCCGCGCGAGCTGATCGCGCAGCATCTGGAGCCGGATGTGCTGGAGGTGTATGGCGTGGGCGCTTTAGCTTTGCAGCATGAGAGCAGCGTGACGCAGCATGCCGCGCGCGTGGAGATCAGCGGCGAAACGCTCTTCCTCTACACCCGCCAAGCCGCGCCTATGCTGGCCGCGCTGCAAGACTTCCCGATGCTGCGCACCTTGCATCGGCCTGCGAATTTGGAAGATCTGTTTCTCAAGCTCACGGGGCGGCAGATCAGGGAAGACGGCTAAGCATGGTCACTACTAAATCAATAGCACAACGCGCAGTATTTATGCCGGCGATCTGCCATAAAAGCCTTTAAATTCATCAAAAAAATGCCTTCTAGCACCCTCACATCTTCCGTCTGGCGCATGCCCAGCATATCGCGGCGCTGGTGGCCAGTTTTCCTGCGCAACTTGCTCGTGTGGCGCAAGCTCTTTTGGCCGAGCCTCTTGGGCAACACCGCCGATCCGCTGATCTCGCTCGTGGCCTTTGGCTATGGCTTGGGCACACTCGTGGGTGCGGTGCAATGGCAGGGCACGGCAATGCCCTATCTCGTGTTCGTGGCCAGCGGCTACATGTGCACCAGCGCGATGAATGCCGCCAGCTTTGAAATTCTGTATTCGGGCTATTCGCGCATGGCCGTGCAAAAGACGTGGGATGGGATCATGAATGCGCCGATCACGCTGGATGATGTGGTGCTCTCCGAGCTACTGTGGGCGAGCTTCAAAGCGCTGTTCACCACGCTGGCGATTCTCTGCGTGATGGCCGCGCTTGGAATCGTCAAGCATCCGCATGTGCTCCTCGCTCTGCCCATCGTCGCTATCGTGGCATTCAGCTTCGCCTGCATGGGCCTCATCTTCACAGCACTGGCCAAGGGCTACGATTTTTTCACCTACTACTTCACCCTCTTCCTCGTGCCCATGACGTTCACCAGCGGCGTGTATTTCCCCCGCGATCAGCTCCCGTCTTGGCTACAAACGATCACCGATTTTCTGCCGCTCACAGCAGCCGTAGAGCTCGTGCGCCCCTTCTTCATCGGCCAAATGCCAACCACGCCTTTCAAGCACCTGACGGTATTGCTCGTCTTCGGGGCGCTCGCGCTGTGGCTGGGCTTGGCGTTGATTCGCAAACGCTTCAAAGCCTAACTACAATCATTCCATCTCAGTTTCAAAAACGATCATGACCACTCCCGACGTGACCCATATTGCCCCGCGCGACAAAGCAGAAATTCTCGCGCAGGCGCTGCCTTACATTCGCAAGTTTCATGGCAAAACGATCGTCATCAAATACGGTGGCAATGCGATGACCGATCCTCAGTTGCAGGAGGATTTTGCGGAAGATGTGGTGCTGCTCAAACTCGTGGGTATGAATCCTGTTGTCGTCCATGGCGGTGGGCCGCAGATTGAGACAGCACTCAAGCGCCTAGGCAAAGAAGGCAAATTCATCCAAGGCATGCGCGTCACAGATGATGAGACGATGGAAGTGGTGGAATGGGTGCTGGGCGGCGAGGTGCAGCAAGACATTGTTGGCCTCATCAATGCAGCAGGCGGCAAAGCCGTGGGCCTCACGGGGCGCGATGGCGGCTTGATCCGCGCCAAGAAGCTCAAGATGCTGGATTTGAAAGACCCAAAGATCGAGCACGATGTGGGCAATGTGGGTGAGATTGTGGCGATTGATCCGAGCGTGGTCAAAGCCCTGCAAGACGATGCATTCATTCCCGTGGTCAGCCCGATTGGCTTTGGCGAGAAGAATGAAAGCTACAACATCAATGCCGATGTGGTGGCGGCAAAATTAGCGACCGTGTTGCAGGCCGAGAAGCTGATGATGCTGACCAACATCAGCGGCGTGCTCAACAAAGAAGGCAAACTTCTCACCGAGCTCACTGCGCGGCAGATTGATGAGCTGATCGAAGACGGCACGATCTCAGGCGGCATGATTCCCAAGATTGCTGGCGCGATCGATGCGGCCAAGAGCGGCGTGAACACGGTACACATTGTCGATGGACGTGTGCCGCATGCGATGTTGCTTGAGATTCTTACCGATCAAGCCTACGGCACGATGATCAAGTCACACTGAATGATGACGGAATGACTTTGCTTCGCTTGAATGATGCGCTTCGCGCTATGAATAGAGGGGTGATGCGCGACTGTCATTTCGTCATTCAAGCGCAGCAAAGTCATTCCGTCATAAAGAGCAACAACTCATGAGACTCCTGCTTGTCGAAGACGATGTGATGCTTGCCAGCGGGATCAAGCTGGGGCTGACTGGCGCGGGCTATGCGGTGGATTGGGTGGGTTCAGGCGAGCGGGCGCTAGAGGCTTTGAGTGCGGATAGCTTTGATGCGGCGATTGTTGATCTCGGCCTGCCGAAGATGGATGGCTTAGAGCTCACCAAGCTGATGCGCAGCGGTGGCTACAGCCTGCCGATTTTGATTCTCACAGCGCGCGATGCGCTGCAGGATCGTGTGCAGGGGCTGGATTATGGTGCGGATGATTACATGGTCAAGCCGTTTGAGCTGCCTGAATTGTTGGCACGCTTGCGTGCACTGCTGCGCCGCTCACAAGCCGCCACTTCCAGCTCAGTGAGCTTTGGCCCGATCACACTGGATACGGCCATGCGCCAAGCCCATGCGCAGACGGACAAAGGGCAACAAGCGATTGAGCTGGGCCCGCGTGAATGGACGGTGCTTGAATACCTGATGCTGCAAGCGCCCAAGCCTGCAGCGAAGGAAAAAATCCTCGCCGCGCTCACGGGCTGGGATAAAGAGATCACGGCCAATGCGGTGGAGGTGTATATCTCGCGGCTGCGTGGCAAGCTCGATCCTTTTGGCGTAGCACTGCGATCCATTCGCGGCTTTGGTTATCGGCTGGAGTTAGTAGAAATAGCTGCCCCACCCGCTTCGCAGACCTGAGCCTAGATGTTTGCATGAAACTCTGGCGCGATATGCTTGATTTGTTTGTAGGGCGCTCGCCACAAGCCAGCTTAATGGCAGGCTTGCGCACCCGACTCATGGTGATGCTACTGCTGCCGCTGGTTTGCTTGCTCTGCTTGAGCGCTTGGCTCGATTACAACGCAGCAGGAAGCGCGGCTATTCAGCAAGATCAGAATATGCAGCGCTTGGCGCCATTGCTGGTGGATTCCATCGTTGCCGAAGGCGTGAAACCCGATGATCCACCGATCGTTTTGCTCACGCCGGCCGTGGAAGATTTTGTGAAAGAGCGACTTGGTCAAGCCGCTTGGGGCGTGGCAACATTGGATGGCCGCGTGATCATCGGCCCGGATTGGCTGAACACCCCGACTCCGGCAACAAGTGAACCCGAATTTCACAGCGAAGAAACCGGCGGCGTGATCTATCGCATCATGGCTCAGCGCGCCAACACAGCAGCGGGCGAGCTGGTGCTACTGCTTGCTGATGGCTCGGATGCGCGGCAAAGCTGGCTGCGCTCGATGCTGCTCAAAGTCTTGCTGCCTAACGGTCTGCTGATCGCAGCGGTGGCCATCGCAGTGAGCTGGGCTGTGGCACGCGCGCTCAAGCCTTTGACGGATATCACCCGAGCGGTGGAACAGCGCTCGCCCAGCGATTTGAGTGAGCTGGATGCAGCGCATACGCCGCTGGAGGTGCGGCCTTTGGTGGAATCACTCAATCGGCTTTTTGGCTTGGTGAATGCGCAAAGCGAATCACAGCGCCGCTTTATCGCTGATGCAGCGCATCAGCTGCGCACTCCTCTAGCAGGCTTGCAAGCGCAGGTCGAGGCTTGGGTGCAGTCTTCGCAAGGCGCGCAGACGGCTGTTTATACCGAAAAAGCACAAACGGCCGGCACAGATACTGCGCAAGGCGCTATCACTTTAAGAGCAAATGAATTGATCCGACTAAGAGATGCCACGCGCCGTACCTCGCAGTTGGCCACGCAATTGCTCGCGCTATCGCGTGCCGATGCACAGAGCATGGGGCAAGCGGCGATGCAAAGCGTGAATCTGGCGCAGCTGTGTGTGGATGTGCTGGAGCAGCAGCTCGATAGCGCCACGCAGCGCGGCATTGATCTGGGTGTGGAGATCGATCACAGCGCGCCCATGCTGGCTGCTGGCCACGATTGGTTGCTCCACGAGCTCTTGACCAATCTGTGCGACAACGCGATTCGCTACACGGCACAGGCGCACAAAGTTGGCATGGCAGGCGGTGCGGCAGGGCAAGTCACCCTGATCGCGAAGCACCACGACGGGGGATTTTTGCTGCAAGTACGCGATAACGGTGCGGGCATTCCAGCGCAAGAGCGCGAAAAAGTCTTGCAGCGCTTTTATCGCATGCAGGGCACAGGCGGCGAAGGCAATGGACTGGGCTTGGCGATTGCCCAAGAAATTGCCAAGCTGCACAGCACACAATTAGATTTGCTAGATGCCGATCCGGATGCTCCAGCTGGACAAAGCGGCTTGCTGGTGAGTGTTTACCTGCATGCCCGGCCTGTCGCCAGCTGAAGAACTGTCGCAAAGCTGTGCGAGAATGTTTTTCATGTCAGAAGTCGCAACCCAAGAAAATACCTCCGCCCTTGAGGCTGATGCTGCAGCTCCCCGTAAACGCCCCAAACCCGGCGAACGGCGTGTTCAGATCCTGCAAACCTTAGCCAGCATGCTCGAGCGCCCAGGTGCAGAGCGCGTGACGACCGCCGCACTCGCTGGCAAGCTGGATGTTTCAGAGGCCGCGCTCTATCGCCATTTCGCCAGCAAGGCGCAAATGTTTGAAGGCTTGATTGAATTCATTGAGAGCAGTGTCTTCAGCCTGGTGAACCAAATCGCTGAGCGCGAGCAAAACCCATCGGCGCGCTTGGGTAAGACGATTTCCATGGTGCTGCAATTCGGTGAGAAGAATCCAGGTATGTGCCGCGTGATGACGGGCGATGCTTTGGTCTTTGAAAACGAACGCCTGCAAGAACGCATGAATCAGCTCTTTGACAAACTCGAGAGCCACTTCAAGCAAAACTTGCGCGACCTCGTGGCGGGCAGCTCCACGCCCACAGTCGAAGCACAAGCTCAGGCTTCTGTGCTCACCGCTTTTTGCATGGGCAGATTGCAGCGCTACGCCCGCTCAGGCTTCAAGCGCATGCCTACTGAGCATTTGGATGCGAGCTTAGTGCGGTTGCTCGGTTAACTTTCAATGCTATTGATTCAGTAGCTACTCCCGCAGTATCTATGCCGGCGAACAGCCATTTTTCTCTCAAAATCAGCATTAAAAACGAGGAAATGCATCTGCTGCCCAGTGGCGCAATGCATCTACCCGAACATCAAGCACTCCTGATCGCCGATGCACACATCGGCAAGGCCAGCAGCTTCCGCCAACTCGGCGTGCCCGTGCCCAGCGGCACAACGAATGAGACATTGACCGAGATCTCACGCGATCTGATTTCCACGCAAGCGCAGCATCTCATCTTCCTGGGTGATTTCTTGCATTCCAAATATGCGCATGCGGCAGCAACGCAAACTGTGGTGGCTGCTTGGCGCGAGCAACATGCCCAGCTTGCCATCACCTTGGTACGTGGCAACCACGATGACCGAGCTGGCGATCCATCTGCTGCTTTGCGGTTTTCCATCGTCAACGAGCCCTTGTGCTTAGGCGCGCTGGCGCTGTGCCATCACCCGCAGCTCATCGCAGACCATTACGTCTTAGCAGGCCACTGGCATCCCTGCATCAGCCTGCAAGGCAAAGGCCGAGACCGCCTGCGGCTGCCTTGCTTTTGGATGGGCGATGAGGCCACGCATCCTCAAGGCATCTTGCCGGCATATGGCAGCTTCACCGGCATGCATCCGATTGAGCGGCGGGATGCGGATGCTGTGTATGCGATTGCTGGCGAAGTAGTGCGGAAGGTTTGAATTCGGATTCAATACCGGACGCAGAAGACGCAAAGGTTACGCAGAAGAAATACCAAAGAAGACAGGAAAACAGAATCAAAAACTTTTTTGCTTTTCTTTTTCTGTTTTCTTTTCTGCGTCTTCTGCGTAACCTTTGCGTCTTCTGCGTCCGGTATTCCTTCTCTGCAGCCCTAAATCAACAAAGGATCTACATCCACCGCAAAGCGAATCAGCCCCTTGCATTGCGGCAAGCTGCGCAGCGCACGCAACTGCGGCAACCACTGCGAGAGGAAATTCTGCAGCGCCACACGCGAGGGGCTTTCCAGCAGCATCTGCGCGCGCTCCACATCGGCCACGCGCTGCATACTCATGGGCACGGGCGGAAAGGCCACTACCTGCTCGCCTGCTAAATCGCCAGCAGCCTCTTGCGCTGCTTGCAGAAAGGCTTGCGCCACCACCTGAGTGCGGGCTTCGGCGCGTAGCAGGGCTTGGTAGGAGAAGGGCGGGAGCTGCGCCTGCGTGCGCTCTTTGAGCTGCTGCTTGGCAAAGCCGGCGTAATCGTGTTTGGCCAACGCGGCAAATAATGGATGATCAGGATGGCGCGTTTGCACCCACATTTGCGAGGCTGCAGACCCAGCATCACGCCCCGCTCTGCCTGCGGCTTGCATCAGCAAGGCAAACAATCGCTCGGGCGCGCGGAAATCGCTGGAAAAAAGCGCGGCATCGGCATCAATCGCCGCCACCAGCGTGATGCGGCGGAAATCATGGCCTTTGGTGATCATTTGCGTGCCGACCAATACATCCACATCGCCCGCATGCACTTGTGCGAGCTGGGCTTCTAATTCGCCTTTGTGCTTGGTGGTGTCGGCATCGATGCGGCGGATGATGATGGGGCTGCCGTCTGGCCTCTTCGCGTCTTCTCCCAACGCCACGGCCAATTGCTCTTCGATTTTTTGCGTGCCACGCCCCACGGGCTGGATGTCCATGTTGCCGCATTCGGGGCAGGCGCGGGGCACGCGCTCGGTGTGGCCGCAATGATGGCAGCGCAGGGTGCGATCGGATTTGTGGAAGACGCGGTAGGCGCTGCAATGCGGGCATTCGCATTTCCAGCCGCAGGCATCGCAGGCGAGCACGGGCGCATAGCCTCGGCGGTTGAGGAAGACTAACGATTGCTCACCACGCGCAATGCGCTCTTGCAGCACGGCGATGAGCTGCGGGGCGAAGAGCGTGCCACGTGGGGGTAGGCGCATGTCGGCCAATTTCAGCTTGGGCAAGAGCGCATTGCCGATGCGCGAGGGCATCTCAAGGCGCTGGTATCGGCCGGCTTCGCAGGCTTGCCAAGTCTCTAGCGATGGCGTGGCTGAGCCGAGCATCACGTTGCACGGTTTTTCGTTATGCTCAGTTTCGAGTTTGGCGCGCATCACGGCCAAATCTCTTGCAGAGTGTCTTGCGCCATCCTGTGACTTATAGCTGGCATCGTGCTCTTCATCCACCACGATCAGGCGCAGATTTGGCATGCTGGCGAAGATGCTCATGCGCGTGCCAAGGATGATGCGGGCTTGGCCGCTGTGGGCGAGCAGCCAAGCTTTGAGGCGCTGCGCGGGTGTCATGCCGCTGTGCATCGTGGCTATTTGCTCAGCTGCAAAGCGCTCGGTAAAGCGCGATTGGAGCTGGGGTGTGAGGTTGATCTCGGGCACCATGATGAGCACCTGGGCTGTTTCGTCTTCCGCTAATACGCGTGCAACGCTGCGCAGATAGACCTCGGTCTTGCCGCTGCCAGTGCTGCCGAAGAGGAGTGCGGGCTGGGCAGCTTTTTTTTCTGAGAAGAATTTCTCGATAGCCAAAGATTGCTCGGCGCTAAGTGCTACTGAATTTGTAGCATTGGCTTTTTCATCGCTGCCAGTATCTTCTTTGGGCTTGCGCTTCATTCGCTTGGCCAGTTGCAAAGCATCGAGCTCGCGCAATTGCGGCGGTAGGGCTGCAAGCGCGACCTCGCCAAGCGAGCGTTGGTAGTATCGTGCTGAAAACTGAATCAGCGCCCGCCAAGCGGCATTGAGCGGCGCAATCTCACCCAGCGCGCCTTCAATGGCTTTGAGCTTTGGATTTTCATTGCTCTCACCATCCCCCCACACAATGCCCAGCACTTCGCGCTTACCCAAAGAGACGCGCACCAAGCTGCCGATTGCAAGCGTTCGCTCACTTGTGTAGCTCAACGTGGGCGGCAAATCGCTGTGCGCAGGCGCGGCCACGGCCACCTGCAAGATGTGCATATTTTGCGATTGAGTTTTAGGGGGCATTTCTCAGATTTTCATGCGAAAGCGAGGCTAAGTGCTTGATATGTCATGGATTTGTCATGTGTCCCAAGCTTCTGTGGATAACTTTGTTGATATCTCTACTTGGGTATGCGCTAACCCGCATGAAATAAGGCTTTACACAGTTTGCCTCAAAATCCAGCAGAATCAAAAAATCCTTGTAAATCAATCACTTAACTTAGCTATCGCAATCGTAGCGGCGCGTCAGAGCACCTATGTATTTTTTTGCAACGCAACACGATTTTTTGTGCATAAGTGATCTACCTTACACCTTAAAACGAGCCGCGCAAATGTTAGCTTTCTTGCTACAAAAGCGATAGCTCACCGCGCCGGTGCTCGCATGGCGCGCGATTGTGTCTTCACAGCCTGCACCAGCGCCGTTACATGCTCTGGAGGCGTGAATTGGCTGATGCCGTGGCCTAGGTTGAAGATGTGCGTTTGCCCAGCGCCCTGGCCGGTATGCGGCGCACCAAAATCAGCCAGCACAGCGCCTACTTCTTGATAAATAGCCTCCGGCGGGGCAAACAAGATGTTGGGATCGATATTGCCTTGCAAGGCCTTGCCGGTGCCGTGCAGCATGTTGCGGGCAGAGCTAAGGCTACAGGTCCAATCCAGCCCAATCACCTCGCAAGGCAAATCGCGCATCGCCTCCAGCCACAAACCACCGCCTTTGGTGAACACGATGCGCGGCACGATGTTTCCCGCTGAATCTGTGCGCTTGAGCTGCGTGAGCACGCGCCGCGTGTAAGCCAAGCTGAATTGCGCAAACGCCGCATGCGAGAGCGCCCCGCCCCAGCTGTCAAACACCATCACGGCCTGCGCGCCCGCATCAATCTGCGCATTCAGATAGGCGGCCACCGCATCCGCATTGATTGCGAGAATGCGATGCATCAAATCTGGCCGCGCATACATCATGCTTTTGACGAGGCGGAAATCATCGCTGCCACCGCCCTCGACCATGTAGCAAGCCAAAGTCCACGGGCTGCCTGAGAAGCCAATCAACGGCACGCGCTGCTTGCCATCCTGCACCAAAGCTTTGCGAATCGAAGACACCGCATCAAACACATATTGCAGCTTGCCCATATCCGGCACTTCGAGCTTGTCCACGCCTGCTTCATCGCGAATGGGAGAAGAAAATTTTGGCCCTTCACCGGTTTCAAACGACAGCCCCAAGCCCATCGCGTCCGGCACAGTGAGAATGTCCGAAAACAAAATTGCCGCATCCAAATCGTAACGGTCCAATGGCTGCAGGGTCACCTCGGTAGCGTATTCCCGATTTGTGGCCAGCCCCATGAAACTGCCGGCCTTGGCGCGCGTGGCCTTGTATTCTGGCAAATAGCGCCCCGCTTGGCGCATGAGCCACATGGGGGTGTAGGGCGTGGCAAGGCCCAGGCAGGCTTGGAGGAAGGTGGAATTGCTAAATTGTGAAAAATCAGAAGTCATGGCGGGATTATCCCAGCCCCATACGACTTGCTCGGGTGCTGTGCGATTTATTGCAACACACCCCGCCTTTGCGCCACCACTTCCGAAGCGCTCACGGCATTGGCAGCGTTGCCCCAGCTGGCGCGGATATAGGTGGCCACGGCGGCAATATCTTCATCGGTGAGCACATGCACGAAAGGAGGCATGCCATACGGGCGGGGGTTGCCTGGGGTGGCGGGCGCATAGCCGCCAGCCAAGATGATACGAACCAGATTGGCGCTGCTGGAAAGGCTCACGGCGCGGTTGCCAGCCAATGCAGGAATACGGATGATGCCTTGCGGGGAGAGTGCATCGCTCTCTTGCAGGCCTTGGCCGTCTGCGCCGTGGCAGGTGGCGCAGTGTTTGGCGTAGATCGCTGCCCCTTGGTTGATCAGCTGCGGGGCGACTTTGGCGGAAGGCTTGCCTGGCGCAGGATGCAGAGGCAGGCTTTGTAGATACGCGGCTGTGGCGCTCAAATCTTCATCGCGCCAATACTGCGTGCTTTTGGCCACTACTTCAGCCATGGGCCCAAGCGCGGATGCGCTGTGCGTTGCGCCGTTTTTGAGGAAACCGATGACTTGCTCACGCGGCCAATGCTGCACGCCAGCTTCCTCCTTGGCATGCAGCGAAGGGGCATACCAATCTTGCATCGGCATCAAAGCGCCAGACAGCAAGCCATCACTGCTGGCTGCGCCAAGCGCATTGCGCTGCGCATGGCAAGTGCTGCAGTGGCCTAGGCCATTGACGATGTAAAGCCCTCTTTCCACCTCATTTTTAAAGCCTTTTTGATATATTGCCGGCATGGAATATGCGGGAGCAGCTATCAAATCAGGAGTGGCCTCCTTGTCGTCAGGCGAGAAGAAAAGCACCCGCCACACGGCCAACGCGAGCTGTGTGTTGAACGGAAAACCCAGCTCATGCGCCTTGCTGGCCAACGCCACAGGTTTCACACCCAACTGGAAATACGCATAAAGCGCATCGCTGTCGGCGCGGCTGATGTGGGTGTAATTCGGGTAAGGAAAAGCCGGCGTGAGCAGGCGGCCTTGCGCATTGACGCCATGCTTCAAGGCGCGATAAAAAGCCTCTGCACTCCAGCTGCCAATGCCGTGAATAGGATCCGGTGTGATGTTGCTGGCAAAGACCGCGCCAAAAGGCGTGTGAATCGCTTTGCCGCCAGCAAACGGCTCGCCACCCCGGGCGCTGTGGCAGGCGGCGCAGTTGCCCAATTTTGCCAAATACTCGCCCTGCTCGATCAAGGCCTGATTTTTTAAGCCATTTTGGCCGCTATTGCCCGTAGACAATGCGGGAGTAGCTATGAATTCAATAGCAATTTTGATGCTAAATACCGTTAGTAAAACAACCAGAGCAGCGCCTGCCACGATCAAGCAGCGCTTGTGCAGCGAGGCGTTTTGCCACAGCTTCCACTTCATTTCGCGCCACCGCAAGCGACGGGCAAAGGAGCTGTTAAGACCGGCTGCGACAGCACTTGGGGCACGCTTGAGGCAGCCATCCAAGTGACGATGGCATTCACATCTTCGGGTGAGAGTTGGCGAGCGATTTGCGCCATGCAATCCGGCGCTTGCGCTTTTCGCAGCCCTGTTTGCCAAGCGCCAATCTGCCCTGCCAAATAGTCGCGCGGCAGGCCGAGCAAGCCGGGAATGCTGGGATAGTTTGGAGCGCCCTGCAAAGCCACGCCGTGGCAGCTGGCGCAGGCTGGGATGCCTTTGCCTGCATCACCGCGCAAAGCCAATTGCTGGCCGCGCTGCATCACAGCTTGGCTCGTGCCCATTGGCGGCATTTGCGGCTCAGCGTAGGGCAATTGCAGCTGCGAGAAATACTGCGCCATCTCCATCAAAGCCGCATCGCTTTGATGCTCCACCAAGCCCACCATCAGGCCATAATGCCTGCGGCCATCGCGGAAATTGAGGAGCTGGTTGTAGAGATACTGCGCAGGCTTGCCAGCAATGCGCGGGAAATACACCTCATTGGCCGTGCGCCCCACCGTCGCGGTTGCTCCCGCGCCGTGGCAGGTGGTGCAGGCTTGCATGCGTTTGGCGGTGTTTTGCGCGAAGCTGGGATTCAGAGGAGAGAGCGCAATGCTCAGAGCCGCAACAAGAAGGAATTTCACAAGCAGATCATAGCGGTGCGGCTCAATAACTGCGCCCGGCTTTGTAAGCTGCACTACTTTTCGGCGCAAGTGTTGTTGCAGCAGCCAGCCGAGCCCTTGCCTGCCCGGCATGTGCATGCGTGATCGCCAAGCCCAGAGCATCCGCAGCGTCTTTCCCAGGCAAGCCGGGAAGCTTGAGCAAACGCATCACCATCTCCTGCACCTGCGCTTTAGCTGCTTTGCCATGCCCCGCCACCGCCTGCTTCATCTGCAAGGCGGTGTACTCGGCCACCGGCATATCCAGTGACACGAGAGCCGTCACGCACGCGCCACGCGCTTGGCCGAGCAGAAGCGTGGCCTGTGGGTTCACATTGACGAATACGATCTCCACCGCAGTTTGCTCTGGCTGATAGGTCGCCACGACTTCGCGCACGCCGTCATACAACACCTTCAAGCGCGCTGGCAAATTGCCACGATCCAAATGCGTGGTGGTGATCGTGCCACTGGCAATGTATTGCAAATGCCCGCCATTGATCTCCAACACACCAAAGCCTGTGGTTTGCAGACCTGGATCAATGCCCAGAATACGTATCGTCATATTCCGAAATACCAGCGCACGGAATGGAAAAACACCGGCGCGGCAAAGCACAGCGCATCTACGCGATCGAGCAAGCCTGTTGCGCCTGTCACGGAAGGCGCGCCACTCCAGTTCGTGACGCCGCGATCACGCTTCAAAGCCTTCATCACCAAATGTCCGAGGCTGCCCGCAGCGCAGGCGATCAGTGCCATGGCCAGCGCTTGCCCAGGCTTGAATGGCGTGATACCCGCGAGCAAGCCGCCCACCAAGCCACCCGCAAGCACGCCAATGGTGAAGCTCGTCCAGGTGAAGCTGGTGCTGATCAAAGGAGCGCGCGGTTTTTTCTTGAGCCAGCGCTGCATCACATGCTGCACCACCATACAAATTTGTACGGTGAAGACCAAGAAGAACACCAAAAAAGCATTCTTCGCCTCATTCCAGCGCGGAAACTCCAAGAGCAACAGTGCCGGCACATGACTCATGCCATACACACAAACCATGATGCCCCATTGCAGCTTGGCATTGCGCTCCAAAAAGCGATGCGGATCATTGGCCAAGGCGCTCACCACCGGTATTGCCAAAAATACGTAGACCGGAATGAACACAGTGAATAACTCAAAATGCTCATAGATCACTAAGTAAAACTGAATCGGCAGCACCACAAAAAAAGCCAAAATCAAGCTGCGATGATCCCCACGCCGCGTCGGAGAGAGCGTGATGAATTCACGCAAAGCAAAGAAAGCGACGATGGCGAAAAGCACGGTCGCAATGGTCTCCCCCATCACCCAGCCGAGCCAAAAGACCAAGGCTACCATCCATGAGGTCTGAAGCAGACCAGACAGGCGTTTGAGCTCTTCCGCCCAAGCCTTTCCGCGCTCGGTTTCTCGCTCCCTAAGTGCCAGTATGAACAACACAATCGTTGTGATCACCAGTAGGCCAAAAACGATGATGAACAACAAGCCCACTTGCTGCGTTGCTGAAAGTGAGCGTAAATATTGATTCATCGCTTCACACCTCTCGCAAAGCAATCACCGCATCGCGCGCACGCTCAGCAAAGGCTGCATGATCTTCGGTTTGCCCGTCTGTTTGCTTGATCTGAATGGGTGCGCCAAAAGTCACACTGCAAAGCACTGGCACGGGCACCACTTCGCCCTTGGGCAGAAGGCGTTGAATATTGTTGATCCACGCAGGCACGAGCACCACGTTTGGAAACTTGAGCGCCAAGTTATAGAGGCCGCTCTTAAAGCGCTGAGGCAGTTCCTCAAACCCCCGCGTGCCTTCGGGAAACAGAATGATCGAATCGCCATTGGCCAGCGCTTCCAGCAAAGGTGCCAGCGGATCGCCGAAAGTACCCGATTCATCGGCCTTGCGCTCGCGATCCACATAGACTGCATTAAACACCTCCCGCGTGATCCAGTGCTTAAAAGGCGTTTTCGTCCAATAATCCTTGGCCGCAATCGGCCGCGTGATGCCCCGCAGCTCAGAAGGCAAAGCCGCCCAAATCATCACCAAATCCGCATGGCTTTGGTGATTGGCAAAATAGATCCGCTGTTCCGCCTTAGGCGGGCAGCCATGCCAGCGCGCCTGTGCTCCCGTGAGCACGCGCACGAGACCTAACAAAAACAAACTCATCAGTTTTGCTAACATTACTGCGATATTAGCCTGCAAAGCACTGATAATTGGGATGTGAGCCCAACCAATTACCCCGAAAAACCGCTTAGAAAAGCCATCTTTCCCGTGGCTGGCTTTGGTACACGCTTTCTACCCGCTACCAAATCTGTCCCCAAAGAAATGCTCACGGTCGTAGATAGACCCGTGATTCATTACGCGGTACAAGAGGCGATTGATGCCGGTTGCGATACTTTGATTTTTATTACCGGGCGAAGCAAGCGTGCTATTGAAGACTATTTTGATCGGAGCCCCGAACTGGAAGCCGAACTTGAGGCTAAAGGTAAGACAGAGGCACTTGACATCGTGCGCAATATTTTGCCTTCTCATGTGCGTTGTTTCTATGTACGTCAGCCACAGGCACTTGGCTTGGGGCATGCCGTGCTTTGCGCGGCTGACATGATCTCATCAGATGAATCATTTGCCGTTGTGCTACCAGATGATCTGATTGATTCAAGGCCATGTGGTGTGCTGAGTCAAATGCAAGCAGTTCACGAACGCACGGGACAAGCCGTGATCGCTGTTGAGCAAGTGGCTCAGCAAGATGTCTCTAAATATGGCATCTTGAAAACTGATGGTTGGATGGGTGGTGCCTTGCCGATCCGCGGTATTGTTGAAAAACCTCGATCTGAGGATGCTCCCTCCAATTGGGGGGTGATTGGTCGGTATATCTTGCCCGCAAGAGTGATGGAGTTACTCAAGGATCAAGTACCCGGCGCAGGCGGCGAGATTCAACTCACCGACGCCATCGCGCGCTGCTTGCCACATCACGAGTTCGTCGGCCTGCCCATCTCTGGCAAGCGATTTGATTGCGGCAGTATGAATGGATTTCTTGAAGCCAATATGCATTTCGGTATGCAGCGCGTAGCGCAAGGCGCTGCGCTGTAAGGAGAAGAAGGCATGATCTTAGTGACAGGCGGCGCAGGATTCATTGGCTCAAATTTTGTGCTCGATTGGCTGGGTGCATCCAATGAAGCCATACTCAATCTCGACAAATTAACCTACTCTGGCAATCTCGCTAATTTGGCTAGCCTCAATGGCAACCCGCATCATATTTTTGTGCAAGGCGATATTACAGATGGCAGCTTGATCGAAGGCCTACTGATCAAGCATCAACCCAGAGCAGTGATTCACTTTGCCGCTGAAAGCCATGTTGATCGCTCAATTCACGGCCCTGAAGATTTCATTCAAACCAATATCGTGGGCACATTCCGCCTGCTTGAAGCGGTGCGTGCTTATTGGAGCAAATTGCCACAAGCAGACCAAGAAAATTTTCGTTTTTTGCATGTCTCAACTGACGAAATTTACGGCTCACTTTCGCCAGATGCCCCCGCTTTTACCGAGCGCAACCCCCACGAACCTAACAGCCCCTACTCAGCCAGCAAGGCCGCCAGCGATCATCTCGTCCGCGCCTACCACCACACCTACGGCCTACCCACACTCACGACCAATTGCTCCAACAACTATGGCCCTTTTCATTTTCCAGAAAAACTCATTCCGCTCATGATTGTCAATGCGCTTGCTGGAAAGCCACTACCGATTTATGGTGATGGCCAGCAAATTCGTGATTGGCTGTACGTCAAGGATCATTGCAGAGCGATTTGCCGCGTGCTCGAAGCAGGGCGCATCGGTGAAACATACAACATCGGTGGCTGGAATGAGAAGCAAAATATCGAGATCGTCAATACCCTATGCACGCTCCTGGACGAACTTCAGCCGCGTGCAGACGGCAGAAGCTATACCGAACAAATCACCTATGTAAAAGACCGGCCTGGCCATGATCGCCGCTACGCCATAGATGCTACTAAGCTATACACAGAATTAGGTTGGAAGCCTACGGAGACTTTTGCCACAGGTATTCGTAAAACGGTGCAATGGTATCTCGACAACCCACAATGGACATCGGATGTACAAAGTGGTGCTTATCGGGATTGGCTTAACAAGCAATACGCTTGATTCCTCACTAAAATTACCCAATGACTCAACGCAAAGGCATCATCCTCGCAGGCGGCTCTGGCTCACGCCTTCATCCCGCAACGCTAGCGATCAGCAAACAATTACTGCCTGTGTACGATAAACCAATGATCTACTACCCACTCAGCACCTTGATGCTAGCGGGAATCAGGGATATATTGATCATCAGCACACCGCAAGATACGCCACGTTTTCAACAGCTGCTTGGCGATGGAAGCGCATGGGGAATTAGCCTCAGCTATGCGGTTCAGCCCAGTCCAGACGGTCTCGCTCAAGCCTTTATCATTGGTGAGCAATTCATCGGCAATGCACCCAGTGCCCTCGTTTTGGGCGATAACATTTTCTATGGCCACGATTTTCAACAATTGCTTGGCTCAGCAGATCAGCAAAACGAAGGCGCTACTGTGTTCGCCTACCATGTCAAAGACCCAGAGCGTTATGGTGTCGTAGCCTTTGACAAAAATGGCAAAGCAAACAGCATAGAAGAAAAACCGCTAGCTCCAAAGAGCAACTACGCTGTCACTGGTCTTTATTTTTACGACAGCCAAGTGGTAGACATTGCCAAAGCTGTGAAACCCAGCAAGCGTGGCGAGCTAGAAATTACTGCTGTCAATGAGGCATATCTGGCCATCAATCAGCTCAACGTGAAAATCATGCAGCGTGGATATGCTTGGCTCGATACTGGAACTCATGAGAGTCTCCTTGAAGCCAGCCAATTTATAGCGACGATAGAGCATCGCCAAGGTCTTAAAGTAGCTTGCCCTGAAGAAATCGCATTTCGAAAAAAATGGATTTCGGCTACTCAGCTTGAGCAGCAAGCTGCGATGCTTGCTAAAAATGGCTACGGCCAATATCTGTATTTGCTGATGCGAGGCAATGGCAGTGAGCACATATGAGAGTCCATCCAACAACTGTGGAAGGAGCGCTCGTCATTGAGCCTGATGTGTATTCCGATGAGCGCGGCTTTTTTTTCGAGAGCTTCAATGTCAAGCATTTTCAAGAAACGATTGGCATCAGCACGAGCTTTGTACAGGATAACTCCTCAAGATCTAAGCACGGCGTACTTCGAGGCTTGCATTTTCAATCCGAGCCAAGTCAAGCCAAGCTCATACGCGTTTCTCGCGGCGCTATTTTTGATGTGATTGTTGATTTGCGCCAATCGTCCAGCACATTTCTGAAATGGTTCAGCGTAGAACTCTCTGAAAGCAATTTCAAGCAGCTGTGGATCCCCAAAGGATGCGCGCACGGCTTTCTTACCTTATCCGATTTCGCCGATGTTCACTATAAAACGGATGCTTATTATTCGCCTGCTACTGAGGGCTGCATCCTCTGGAATGATCCTGATTTAGCGATACCTTGGCCTTTGAAAAAAATCACAAGTCACCCATTGTTATCTGCGAAAGATATGCTGGGCATGACGATACAAAATTACTCTGCACGACTCAAAGTCGGATAAATTTTCGAGCGAGATCTTTTACGGCACTTGGCACATACTGCTGCACCATTCGACGCAAGAACATACTGTCAGCTCTCTTCATGCCCGCCTTGAATTCGGGTTCGATGATACGGATATCAGCCAGGCATTTCTTCAATTCGGCTTCGTAGTATTCATAAATTGCAGCTGGCTCCGCGCACTCAGACGTATAAAAGGTTGAAAGCCGATCAAACCGCCCATTTTCCAAGAGTTGAAATTGGTGGAAGTGATAAAAAATCAAGGGCAAACCATCCACAGTGATGTTCCCTAATGCATCTTTATCAAATCGATATTGGGCGTAGTTCCAAGGTGCGATGCCCGCGCCTGGGTGCATCAGGATATGGCAGGATGAATAGCGCTGCGGCCATTCATCCAGATACTTTTGATCGCCCATCTTGCCTTCTTCGAGCCGGTAGTAACACCATTCGATGCATTGCTCTCGCCAGCGTGATAAGCATGCTAAGCCCTGCTCATCTCGACGGAAGCTATCCCACTCCACACAAAACCGTCCATTGACTTCTCTGTCTTTCAATCTCTCAGTAAATCTATGCTCAATGATGGCGATTGAAGCATCACCAATTTCTTCAAATAAAGGCTGCACATCTGAATAAAACAGCAAATCGGCGTCAACATAAGTCAAAAAATCGATCTCTGAATTGCTCTGCATGACATGCCAGGTGAAGCAGGATGAAAGCGTCCAACAATACTCGGCCACACCTCGATCTGATTTGGCTTTCAACAGCTCATCAGTTTCTACCTCTGCTAACGAAACGCATTGCACATTAGGCAGATCTAATCGATTCAAAATCAATCGGGTTTGATCATCCATGCACAGCACATATATCTTCGCTCCTTGGCAATAACGCGCCAAGCTACGAACCATCGCCAGGCCTTTGATCAAATAGCCGCTATCGAAAAGCGTGCAGAAATACCGCGTGGTCATTGAGATACCTTCTTGCAAACATAGGTTCGGGTTGCGCGCCCCGGAGTGCCGGCTGCATAACGCGGCTCTTCGCTGACAGAATAAGTATTTATCAGTTCAAGGCCGTTTCGAGCAAGGAGATCGAGAAATTCTGATTCATTGAAATGGATTTCTACTGTCTCAATGCCATATGCTTGTTTGCGATACCACTGCTCAGGCTGGCCCCAGACCACGGGGGTACGGTGGAAAATAGCATATTGCCTAGCCACGCGCACGGTTTCTTCTACTGCTTTAGCATACTCAGGAATATGCAATAAGCAGCAGCCGGAAACAACGATATCGTAGCTCTGATCTGCATAGCTCAAAGCGGTAGCATCTTCGACCGAGAATCCAATCGACGGATAACACCGCCTCGCTAGCTGGATAAAAGCATCAGAATAGTCACATCCTGAATAGTCAACAGGCAACTCGCTGATTTTGATGACTTCCGAGTAAAACCCGCTTGAGCAGCCCACTTCTAGTAAAGTCATGCCCGGAATAAGTTCAGGCAAAGAGC
Organism: Comamonadaceae bacterium; assembly: GCA_013297925.1. Classification (GTDB taxonomy): domain Bacteria; phylum Pseudomonadota; class Gammaproteobacteria; order Burkholderiales; family Burkholderiaceae_C; genus JANMDU01. Next base: position 31,598 of record JAAFJC010000010.1, on the reverse strand, counting down.
GAATGGAATCAGCAAACACATCAAACACATCAATGCTCGTTCCGGCGCGATATTGCGCCAGCTGCTGATCGACCAATTCGCGCTGCCTGACGGGTAAAGCGTCGTCACGCCAAGCATTGCGCAGGCGCTGGCCTTCAGCATCTGCTTGCTCACCTTGAAGGGAAACATAACGCGAAGAAACACTGGCATGGGGCGAAAGCGAATCACGCATCGCGCGAAGGACATACTTAAGCCTAGGCAGCCGATTTAAAACAGAAACAATAGCAGCGCGCATTTTCAATCCAAATGGCGTTTGAGCATAGGCACCAGCTCCTTCATACGCTGCGCATAGGTATGCTCACGCAATGTGCGCTGCTGCCCTGCCTTGGCGATTCGCTCAGCTTCTTCAGGATGATCTATAAAGTGGCGCGTAAGCTCCGCTGCTTCTTCTTTGCTCGAATAGGCCACCACCTCTTTACCGATTTCAAATAGATCGTGAAGATTATCCTTGCGGTCTGTGAGTAGCATGGCGCCAGCGCCAGTGGCTTCATAGAGCCGCATATTATTGGCATTGTTTTCAGCCACATTGATATGTCTATTTAGTGTAATTCGACTGCGCGCCAGTGTTCGATACATATCCAAGCCCCAGACTTCGCCGCCATGGCCCTGGCGAATGGCTGATGAAGCTGGCAAGCTATCGACACCATAGCCAAAGATTTGCATATCCACCTGTTCAGCCAAATATTCAAGCAAAGGTATCGCCCCACCATGGTGGCGGCTGATCCCTCCCACAAAGCTAAAGGCAATATCCTTGTTCACATCTCCCATCAAAGACAGCACGCGCTCGTCAAAGCCGATACGGAAGTATTCAGACTTGACCCCCAGAGCACGCAGACGATCCACGAAGTGAGGGAAAGACGTCAAAATCAAATCGTAGCCTTTGAGAAATGCATCTGGCGGTAAGGGGCAGGCGATCTGCCCAACGATAAGCCGCACATGCTGCTTTAAATCGCGCAGCACCTCAGGCGGGAAGAACGATAAATCTTGGCAATACAAAACATCTGGTTTAGCAGCCTTGATCTGAGCTACGGCAACCTCCATCAGGCCAGGCAAGCTAGCCAAGAATCTACCGAGCACAGGCACGCGAAATAAGCGATGTGGGACATTGAGCGCCAACTGAGAGAGTGGCACTTTGTTGGCCTTAGCCCAACTCTGCTGCAATGGTACGCAGTTAACCACTAAATCCTGTGCCTCGCAGCCCAGTTCGTTTAAATGGCGGCTGTAAAAATCTGAAGTGCCGAAGCATGCATTCAGCAAAGTTTGCAGCTGAGTTGCGTAGGCCACATTAGCAAGGCCATCTTGCTGCGCATAAAAGCGGGCTAGGAAGGCCGCATAATAAGTATCAACAACCAAAATTTTCATGTTTAAAGCTTACGCAGCGGTGGAAAGAGAACAAAGAGAATCAACCGCAGAGGAAGAGTTAGACGCTGCAGCCAGTTGCTCGCCTCCCACCAAAATACCAATATTGCTGGCAGATACATGGGGGATCGCACAGAAAACAACTTATCACGCCATGACAGAGCGCGATGCGAACTGCCGTATTCGTCCTTGGAGTACACCGCTGCAGTTGGTATTACCAACAGACGCCACCCAGATTTACGCACCCGCAATGACACTTCGTAGTCCGCCAGGTAGTGTGGCAGCGCACGAGGCCGCATACCACCAGCGGCAATGAGGCTCTCCACAGAAAACAACACGCCGCGACCGGATAAGACATCGACTTCCACCACTTCGGCCGAGGCAAACTGCGACGTCTGTTCATTCAGTACATCACGAGTCAGCAATCGCCAAGCATCTAGGCAAGCGCCTACCGAAAGCAGGCGTGAATGATCGGCTTCATCACGGATGACGCTTCCTACAGCTGCAGGAGCATGCTCTTGAGCGGCATTGAGCAAATGCTGCACGAAATCATGAGCCACCACTGTGTCATTGTTAATCAGAAGAACCCAATCCTCGTTTAAAGCTTTTGCTTGCAAATGGCGTAGCGCAATATCTACAGCACCACCCCAAAATAAAGAGCCATCGCCATTAAGGATCTCAATATCACTTTGTGTTGCTAGCCACTCGGCAGTGCCATCGCTAGAACCATCATTCACAACGACGATGTGTAGCAGCTGATTTAAGGTTTGCTTACGCAAACAACCCACAAGCGATTGCGTCAATTCCAAGCGATTAAACACAGGCACCACCGCATAGACGCTCATCTCGCACTCCTACGCAGCTCAACCCAAAGGCTATCGCCCATGCCCAAGGCATCCACGATGCGATTGATCACCGCAAAAACCGACATCACAGTGATGCGAAGCAGCGTGCGAAGAGGATTGGCTTTGCGCCCTTGAGGGCGAGAAGAATCTGGCTGATTTGCTACAACCCAAATGGGGCTAGGTTGGCCTTGCTTTGCCTTATAGCAGCTGGCCCGCAGCTGCAAAAGGGTCCAGACATTGGGCGTGATGGTGCGCGAGCGCACTACATCAAAGCCGCAACGTTGGGCCATGGCCGCGAAGCTGGTGCGATCAAAATGATGCAAATGATAGGGGATGTGCCAATTAATCCAACGGCTTCCCGAAAGCTTCTGCCATAGCGAGGCTTTATTGGGAAACACCAGCACCATGCGTGCATCGGGCTTGAGCCTTTCACGCAGCGCTTGCAGCGCCAAATCCGGGTCTGGCAAATGCTCAATCACCTGATTCATGACGATCAAATCAAAAGATTGATCAGGAAATGGCTGATCATGCAAACTACCAAAATGAATTTTTAGTCCTAAAGCCACAGCGATAGGCTTCACGTTCGGATCGGCTTCAATGCCGAAAGCACAAGCTCCCAGCGCTTGTGCTTCGAGCAAAGAAGTGCCACTGCCACAGCCCACATCCAGCATTGTTTCGCCCGCGCGCACGCTGTACTGGCCTTGGTTGTCTGTACCATTCCACCAGCGCGTAAATTTAGCGAAAACATCATTGACTTTGTTGGCGTCCCGCGCCACATCAGTAGTAATGACAGCTCTACGGGGATAAAAAGTGCCATAAAGCGTAGGCAAATCAGACTCACGCAAACGCGGTATCGTAGCAACATGATGACACGTGGCACAACTCGCCAGCTGATAGCAATGAGGCTCACCATATCGGTCGTCAAAAATCTCTACGCCGAGATTAAAGAGCATGGACCGACAAACTGGGCAGCTTAAGCTTATTTGTGTCATAGATTAGGTTCTACTGTTTACATCGGCAACTGGTGCGATTCATTGCCTTAGCTATGCTTTCCAATATCTAAGATATTCTGCATTCGTCAGTAGTGGAGGGTTGACAGCGATTTTTATGTGCTTGCTCCCGATCCAACGAGGCGAAGCTTGCATAGCTCAGTAATTTCAGGACTAAAACTATTCAACGCAAACTAAGTTGTCGTACGCTTGACGACAAATCTGTAAGCACTTAGTTCCATCATTTAATTTCTAGGTAGTTCTAAAAGAGCTCATGCAGGTTCCGCGGTTGCAAATCGACGAAAGTCGTCATTACCAGCCATCAAATCATCGTAAGTCCCGCAAGCGCGAATAACCCCATCTACTAGGAATACCACTTGATCACAATGCGCAATCGTTGATAATCGATGCGCAATCAGAACTACGGTTTTTCTGCCGCTCAATTCGCGGATGGCTCGCGTTATATCTCGTTCAGTTTCATTATCTAACGCGGAGGTTGCTTCATCTAGCACTAATACAGGCGGATCGCGATAAAGCGCTCTTGCAATTCCTATGCGTTGCCGTTGCCCCCCAGATAAACGGGCACCTCGATCACCAACAAATGTATCAAGTCCGTCAGGAAGGCGAGCTATAACATCCGAAAGCTGCGCCTGCTCAACTACCGCATTTATTCTGCTCGCGTCAATTTCATTGGGTAGTTGGCCGAATGCAATATTGTTCCTGATGGTGTCATCAGATAAATAAATAGTTTGTGGAACATAGCCAAAGTTTTGTCTCCACTGACGCGTCTCTTTACTTTTCAATGGGACTTCATCCACAAAGAGCTGGCCTCTTGATGGTTCTATTAGACCCAGTAATAGATCAACTGCCGTTGTTTTACCAGCACCAGAAGGTCCTACAAAAGCTATCGATTGCCCTTTCTTGATGGAGAACGTTAAATCCCTCAAAACTTCTGCAGACTCTCCAGGATACTTGAAGTCGACACCTGAAAAACGAATAGTAGTTTGAAAAGGACGCCGATTATTTTCAGACTTATTCGTGGGTAATTGAGCATCAAATTTTTCAGCATTTCCTAACTCAGCAGCAACAGAATTAATGTGATGAGTAGCTTGTCGAATTGAAATAGATGAATTCAGGATTCTATTCAAGGCAGGCATGATGCGAATTGCAGCAGCAGCCAACAGGACAATCATTGGTAATAAGCTAGCGCCGCCTTTGCCGGCCAAGATAGCGAATAGAACCAGCAGAATTGTTAAGGTAAACCAGACTGTTTCAATGTAGGGCCTCGTCATAACGGACAACATATTCGCCTTCATACCTATCCAACCAGCTTGCCGGCTATGAAATAAGCTTCGCTCGAGAAAAAAGTGTTCCTTGGAAAGAATTTTTACTTCTTTGATGCCTCCGAAGGATTGGTACATCCATTTATTCATTTCAACTTGATGGTGATTTCCTTCTTTACCATAACGGGAAGCACGCTTGCGAGAAAATCCATATATCGAATATGCAAGCACAACCAGCAAAATCGCGGCTGACAGCGTTATCCAAGGCTGAATAAATACTAGAAATCCTCCAATCAAGAATAACACCATCACTTCAGTTGCGATCGTTAAAGCCGGGTTGTAGACTAAAGCTACTATGCCAGACACATTGCGGATGTTTTGATAGAGCAGAGCAGGATTGTTATCTACAAAGAAAAGATACTCCCGCCTCAAATAGCTCGCCATGAGACGGGTTTCAATATTTAGCTGAAATTCAAGCAGTTGACGGGACTGGAAGTACTGCTGAATAATGTAGGCTGTATTTTTAGTAAAAAATAAAACAATCAAGGCGATGCTCATAGCGACCAAAAAGCTGCTATTAGACTCAAAGCCAAGCTTGTCATAGATCATCTTAAGGTACTTATTTTGCTCAATCAGTTCAGGAGAATTGACTACACCGATGTATGGCATAAGCATGCCAATACCAAGCGCCTCCAGTAGCGCCACAATTAGCATCAATGCAAGCATCAATCCGAGCCTGATGCGCTGTTTTGTATCTAAAAAAGTGAGCGCATTTGTTAGATTTGAGATCATTTGGGTCGCTCTTTTCTTAGCTGGATTAAGCTAAGCAGTTTCTCCCAAACTCTCTCTGCCACAAATCCATCGGCGTTAACAAACATCGTTTCCCTCGCTCTAACTCTTGCCATGTACTTTTCATCATTTACTTCAAGAATCTCTGGATCGCCAACTGTCCAGCGCTCAAGCATTTCTTTAAATTGTTGCTTAGAACTAATTGTTGTGCAGGCTCCAGAGTCAGCCAAAGGAAGCAACATAGTTTTGCGATCAATATTAGGATGAATGGCCCAATCTAGATAAAACAAGGGGTTGTTGGAAAACATGGCCTCATACATGGCCGTGGTCTGGAATCCAATCACCAGTTGACTATAAAGAATAAGCTCGTTACAAGGAAAACTGCGATCTAGTGGCACTACATTGGTAAGACCAGCTTTTGCACAGCGCTCTAGGAAAATCGGATTGTTGTCCTCGATATGTCCCATCTTATAAAAGACGAGTACATCCCTATGCCGGCAGGCAAACTCGAATATCTCGTCTTCAGCTTCAGCTAGAAGTTGAATCCAGTTGAACTCAGGGTTATTTGGAAATGCATAAGGAGACACATAATTCCTGATACCGAATGTTAAAAAGAGAACCCGCTTTTCATAGCGATCCCATGCTCGATACTCTTTGCGCGTAAATTTTTGATCCCAGTGAAACCACCAATCTGTATCGAGCTCACCAATCACAAAAAGGTCTTTCACGGAGTCTCTGCGGCCTAACTCAAACATATGTTTGTGTCCTTCGTTGGCCATGATGAAATAGTCTGCCGTTACCGTTAAAGAATTTCGATTGCACTCTGCTTCATTTTGATAGGTGTACTCAGTACCTGTTCCTTCTCTTTCAGAAACAATCCATTCAATCCCACGCTTCTGCGCTACCGACACCATCTCTACAACATACCGATCATGGTTACTTCCTGAGAGGAAAAAATCTATCTTGCCAGTTACTTTCTCAAGTGCATCGAAAAATAGCTCGAGATAGGTGCGGTAGTTGACACGATTCTCATCATTGATAGGATCAATGTACTTCATACGTGCATCTTCGTAGAAACCGCAACCTCTTTGTGTATGCGACTTAAAAATGATTGCCTCAGCCGCAACGGTTTGAATGGGGAACTGAAACCAGACCGAATCAACATTGCCTAGATTTTTGGATATTTCGTAGAGGCGTTCAAAACGGCCATCACCCTCCATAGAGAAGTAGACGACAGCAGGTTCGTGGCCTTGTTTGCGAAGCAATTTGAGTCGCTCCAAGCTTTCTCGGTTATGAGAAACAAAATATGGCACAGCGAATAATGGAATATCCCATCCCAACCGGAATAGTAGATTGAGCAATGGACGGGGTTCTTTGAAGAACCCACGTAGCATGAACTCATACTTCAGGCGACGGAGTACTTTTTTAACAAAGGTGATCGGTGTCATCATCTCACTATCTGTAAGTAGCTATGCCAGCAGCTACAAATGCTCTTTGCAACCTTGACGGATTATTTGGCGGATTGGCGGCAAATAGTTGCGCACCAAGCTGACCTAAACTTGAGCGAATAGCGGATTCCTCATCCACTGAATTACCCGCAAAGCGCTCTTGTTGCTGCGCCAACTCTGAGCTCCTTAGATCTTGGGTGAATAGTCTATGCACCACCTCCTGTGAGCGCGGCATAAGCTTGCGTCGAAAAAGATCCCAGCGTTCTTGCGGCAGGCTCACTAGCGACCGAAGCAACCGAATGGCTACCCTAGCTGCAAAGCTACGGTTATATCGCCCAGATGGCGCAAAACTCTCACGCATATCAACGCATGAACGGGAGAATTCCAGCGCATACCAACGATATGCCCGCAAACTCCGCTCAAAGCTCCAACCGTTAACTAGAGCAGCTTCGATAGCCTCAACATATTCAACTTTTGTGGTGCCAACGCCATTGAGCGCAGTGGGGTAAAGCACGATCTCCGGTGAGTAAATCACGACGGGAAGCCCAAGCAGTGCCATCTCTTTGCCGACACTAGACCAAGCGTTAAGAAATAGATCTGCTTCTTGTGCTAAATCATAAAGCGACAGATTTTCATCTGGCCAATTCACCTTCATATTTGCAGGAAGGTTTTGCAAAAGCTCTTTCATTTTGCGCGAATGCTCGCTTTGCACATGATCCCGTCGATTCGGAAACTCACGAGGATGCACTCGGATCAAAATAAACCAATCAGGTCTCTCAACAGCCAACTCAATGAGATAAGAAACCCAATCAAGAATGCGTGGGAACAAAAGTGATTTAGGTGGAGGAGATGCATTGACAGATTCGACCGCGAATCGCTCGTCATAGCTACTCGTACTAGCAACAATAAAACGCTGATCTTGGCGCACACCGAAATGCGCACGAATATCAAGATAATCATTCGAAAGCGCGGCAGAATAAACAAATGAGTTGCTCGATGATAGTAAGCATTGGAAATGCCTAGTCACATCTTCGATAACAGCAGGCGAAACGGATTGCTCAGAGTACTCTTGAAAGCGATCCACCAAACCAGCGAGATACTTCCATGTGAAATCTTGGCCAATCATCAATGTGCCATGCTGGCGAGAAAGATTGGTGCCCGCGTGCATAAAGTATTGTGTGATACCCGACTGACGCGCGAGTAAGCAGAATGCTCGATGTGCTACATATAGGCTGTTGTACACAGAAACACGATCAGGTTTTTCTGACTTGAGCAACCTACCGCTCAGCAAACTTACCTTGGCGCACAAACGCAAGAAGACAAGATATTCGCGCCAAACAGACTCCGAGAAATCAAAATCGTTTTTTTTATGCCGTAATATGAGCTCATATAGTGCAGTGCGACCGACAGATTGATTGTTTATGTGCAGCTGTTCAAAGTCCTCTGGGCACCGAAGCTGAGTGCGCAGAGCGTCAGCGCGATGAATAAGCTCTTCAATCAGCGATTCGTCGCCAGGGTCAACATAGTCATCAATTTCAATGTGACGTAGGCCTAGCTTGCTGTCAAGCAAACGGCCTTTCTCGTTGCAGCGAGCACACAATCGCTCCTGTGCTTCTATAGGCGTCTCCAGCGTAAAGCCCGCCGCTTGGCCTGCAGGACATAGCGGCCTTAAGTAGCCTCGGCATCGAGCAACAACGATATCGGAGCCCTTTGCAGCAAGCATTTCTCCCACTAAGGCCTCTGGGAAGCTATGTTCCCACACGTCGGCAGATGGAGAAAAAAATAAAACGCGGATTCCCAAAACTTCTACCCAACGTCACCTAGCCTGAAGACAGGCTTGAAACTTATATCCGATCTTGCGTTCGTGAATCCAAGCCTCATCAATCATGCCAAAAAGACTCTTAGCATTCTTTGAAAACCCAAGATACGGATCTTCGTACTCAAGGTGGTTATTGATGACCCCAATCTCAGATATCACGGTTTCGTAGCTTACGATGGTGTAACCTGCTCTATTGCACAGCTGTGTAAGACTCTCCATTCCATACAGGTTGACGTGTTCTAGACCGTCAAACATATTGCATTGCGCTTGTAAGATCCTTGCTGCGAGTGCATCACGGCTTGGAGACTGCACGAAAATTACACCAGATGGACGAAGAGATTTACGCGCTTCCTTTAAAAACGCATGGCCATCTTTGATGTGCTCAAACACATCCCACAGTGTGATGGCATCAAATTTTTCAGCAAAATCAGCTCTTGATAAAAGATTCTCTTGAATATTGTGTCCCTTAGCCTTCGCGAGCTTAGCCTCTGTCTGATTCAATTCCAGCCCATGGCACTGCCAATCTGCAGATTTGGCGATGTCTAGAAAATTTCCTGTCGAGCAACCAACGTCAAGAATTCGTCCAGCAGAACCAATGTGCTGCTCAATTGAGCTCAGACCTTGTCTATACAGCTTTGCGTAAAACTCAATATCTGCAGCTACCGTCTCGCCCTGCAATGTATGGTTATTCCTGTAGTAATTCTCCAAAACATCGTCTTTGAATACGGGATTCAGATACACCATCTTGCATTGTTTGCAGATAACGTAACTACCCCCACTCTTATGAAACAAGAAAGAATGATCGCCAGAGCCACAAGCTGGGCAAGCTCTTCTCTCAAGATGAGCCTCTGAAAAAAGATGTGTTTCTGGATCCATGTAGGCGCCATGGTTCTTCATGCTTGCATCCCACATCGCCTTGCGTTTGAGATGCATTTCTCGCGTCGACAGATGTAGTACAGGCGATATGTTGTTGCTCATTTCTAAACTCCAAAAAACTCTACAAAATCACAAGATTCACGAAACCGACATTGATTTCGCCATGTTTAAACTCGAACAGCAATCCCATGTGAAGCTAACTCGTATTTCACTTCTTTGGGTGTAAAGCTCGTGAAATGAAAAATGCTAGCCGCAGCAACTGCCGAGACTTTTGCCTCTTGTAAAACGCTGGAAAAATGCTTGGGCTCACCCGCTCCGCCAGCAGCAATCACAGGAACTGACACTACGCTGGTTACAGACTTCATGAGATCCATATCGTAGCCTTGCATCGCTCCATCTTGATCTATGCTATTGAGCAGAATTTCTCCTGCGCCCAAGGCCTCCGCTTCTCTCGCCCAATCAACTGGTGATTTCCCAGTAGGCTGCTTACCGCCATGCGTATAAACTTCATAGCTACCAGCCTCAGTTTTCTTAGCATCTATGGATACCACACAGCATTGAGAGCCGAATTCCCGTGCAATATCGGCTATCAATTGAGGATTCTCAACAGCAGCGCTGTTCACCGCAACTTTATCCGCACCAGCACGCAAAATCTTGCGAACTTGCTCCACGTCGGTAATACCGCCTCCGATGGTAAGAGGCATGAAGCACTCTCCTGAAATATCACGAATGATGTCAAGATTTGGCCCACGACGCTCTACCGTAGCTCGGATATCTAGTAACACCAGCTCATCCACGCCTCTGCTTTCATAGATACGGCATATTGTGATGGGATTACCTAGCGTGCGATAAGTGCTGAATTTGATGCTCTTAACGACGTTATAGCCAGTGAGCAAAACAAGCGGTAAAACGCGATGTTTAAGCATCTTGAATAAACTTCTTCAAAACATGTATTCCATTACTCAGACTTTTTTCTGGGTGAAATTGGGTGCCGTAAATATTCTCGAATTGAACGGCGGCGGCAACGCACTCGTCGGCATACTTGCAATAGCTGACTTGCACGCCCGGTGCAATGTTGGTCATGTGATAACTATGAACGAAATAGAAATCTGGCGAAGGGGGAAGCCCTTCGAATAGCCGCATACCATCTATGGATTCCAAGTTGTTCCATCCCATATGCGGTAACACTCTGCATTTGGCAATATCTAGCTGACGGACTTCGGTAGGAAGTAAACCGAGTCCAGGAAAATCTCCATTTTCGTATCCACGTTGTGCAAAAAGCTGCATCCCCATGCAAAAGCCAAGAATTGGTATTTTTTTAACGAGTACAGCTTCGCGTATAGGATTGGTTAGATTGTATTGCTCTAGCGCGGCAGAGCCAGGACCAAAGGCACCTACGCCAGGAAAGATCAATTTTGAAGCAGAAAGAATGGTGGCAGCATCACTAGTCAGTGTAGCGACGCCGCCCGCTTTCTTAATGGCCTTCAGAACGCTGGCGAGATTACCAATGCCGATGTCGATGACTGTGACGTCCTTGCTCACTCTTGAAATCCGTAGTCGAGCTTGATTAAATCACCGTTCACGTCGCGGATGAAGTTTCCTTCTTCGTCGCGCTTGAAGATATAGGGATTGGTGAATCGATTCATCGTTGCCATGAATTCATCCATACTGCAATCTATGAAACGCAAATAATCGGGTAAGTATTTGTGTGGGATTTTGCCCTCCCATTGTTTGGCCAGTCGCAACCCCTCTTCGCGGTTGATGCGCCCGAAGCGAATATCGATGCAGGCGTTATCTGTTGCACGCCCGTAACCATACTTCACAAATTTCAAATAATCATGAAGGCCTCCGACCCATTTGCAATCGAGGTTTTCGTAGTCTGTATAGGTTCCCTCTACGGGACCACCAGGATTGTGATGCCATCCCAGCTCTGTCATGAGCTCCATGTTCCGCCGTCCATCCCATTTTGTGAAGTAACCTAAAAAGAGACCGGTGACACCTACACGATGCAAGTCTTCATCGCATGGATACTCCCATACCTTAAGCTCCTTAGGATCAAACCCGTCGTGCACCAAATCGGAGATTCGATACCCTAGCATCTGATATTCCTCTAGCCATCTCCGATCCAATATCTGCGCCTCGCGGGCATGTGCAGGACCACCGTACTCCAATTGTGAATTTTCGCCCCAAACGATCAGAGGGATATTGAATCGCACTGCGATCTGAACCGGCGTTGTGAAAATGCCAATATGCTCTGGCCAGCAACAATCTCCAAGCTTGTGAAAACCAATCTTCGACATTCTGCGATAGACCTCGCGATTGGCTCCAACCTGGATCAAATCAAAACCAAGATCTCGTAGAAATTGTAGGTTTTGATGTCCGACGTCAGTCACTTCGCAAGGAACGAAATTAACGCACAGTGGCGTCATGCCGTACTTGTGCTTCATGGTGTAGGCTTGGAAGCAGCTGTCTTTGCCGCCACTGACCGGAATAATGCAATCCCACTTACTGCCATCGGAACGGTATTTGTCGAGTATCTGGCGGAACTGCTGATCCCGCGCGTCCCAGTCAATGCCTGCTTGCTTATGGTCAGCAGAAATACAGGCATCGCAAATGCCTTCGTCATTGAACACGATCTCAGGCCGGGTATCTGGCATGACACAACGTTTACAGTAACGCATAGTTTTAAGTGCTCTCTTTTTTGAATTGAAAATCGTATGTCTTACATCAACTGATCTAAGCTCGCTGGGTCACCATACTGAACAGCCACTTTGACTTTTCGCCCGATCACTTCTGGCAAATGCTTGGGTGCTAGCCCATATCCTGGACGAACGCTTTTGACTGCATCAGCGGTAATTGTCTCGCCAACGGCAAGTGACTTGACGAAATAAAGGGAGCGACGGAACTGAACATTCGCTCGCTCACTGGCCTTACATCCGTAATCAACTGCGCCCAACGCTTTCCAAGCTGTTTTAGTATCTTTGCATAAAGCCTCGAGGTCAGCTGGCTCAAGCGAGAAGCTATCGTCCGGGCCACCGCCTTGACGATCAAGAGTGAAGTGCTTTTCTATAATGCACGCACCTACGGCTACACTGGTGACCGCAGTAATGTTCTCCAATGTGTGATCGGACAGCCCGACTAGAGTATTGAACCGAGCCTGCATATCTGGAATCGTACGCAGGTTGTACTCATGGCTAGGGGCAGGATAGCCACTTACGCAGCGAAGCAGAGCCAGCTGAGTACAACCCGCGCCTCGGGCTGCATCAATTGCTTCCTGAATTTCTGCCTCGTTCGCCATGCCCGTCGAAATGATCATCGGCTTACCCTTGCTAGCAACGTACCGAATCAGAGGTAAATCAATGGCTTCGAATGATGCAATTTTATAGGCGGGCGCGCCTAAAGATTCGAGCAGGTCAACTGCGGTGAAATCGAACGGAGAGCTAAAGATAGTAATACCAAGACTGCGAGCATGTTCGAAGAGGGGCTTATGCCAATCCCAAGGTGTGTGCGCTTCCTCATAAAGCTCATGTAGTGACTTTCCATCCCATAAGCCGCCCTTGATGCGGAATTCAGGGCGATTGACATTGAGTGTAATCGTGTCCGCGCGATACGTTTGCATCTTCACTGCATCTGCGCCGGCGCGCTTTGCTTCGCTAATGAGTTTAATTGCAGTTTCTAAGCTACCATTGTGATTCGCAGATAGTTCAGCAATGATGTAGGGTGGTTGAGAAGGCCCAATTTCTCGTCCATCAATAGTGAAATGATCAGGTCTCGTCATTGTGCAACTCCTTGATGCCCCTGCCAAGTTTCTCTGGTCAGTAAATATCGACGTGCTTCGCTTGTAGATTGCTCGCCGGAAGCCTTGACTGATCGCATGGGTTGCTCCACGAAGCCTTGACGCAAATGAAACTTGTGTGACGTTAGATTATCAATCAATACTTCACCCCAGAGTTTTTCGATGTGCAGTTCCTCGAAAGCGTAGCGAGTTGCTGCCTTACCAAGTAAGCTGCCAAATCCTTTGGAAGCATCGGGAGCCAGATAGAAACCCCAGACAGCGGCCCGGTCACTGTCGCAACGAAAGTTGACATAGCCTTGCGGCTCATCATCGACTTCAAAAATCAACAGGTATCTATCAGCATCGACCGATGCCTGTTTAAACCAACTGAGATGCTCCTCAAAGCTGATTTCTTTCTGGGTATACATATGCTTGCGAATGCTCGGGTGATTGCGCCAAGCCAATACTCTTTCCAAGTCGGCTTGCATCATCGGCCGCAGGAGCGAGGTATGCAGCAAGCTAACCGTCATACTACTGTATCCCCATAGTGTCTTGAACCAATCTCTTGACTCCGCTGCTAGGCACCATTGCCGCAGCCTTGTCAGACATGTATTTCAAAGAAACAGGGTCAGCCAAAAAGAGTTGGACTGAAGAAATCACTCTCGCCTCTAGGTCTGCCCCCGTCGGAAGTATCATTGCAACCCCCTCGTTGGATAGCTTGGTGGCTATCTCGGACTGATTGTCAGCAAGTACGAGCATCAGCGTTGGTACACCTAAGCAACAGCGCTCCCAGGCTGATGAACCAGCTGCACCAATCGCTAAATCGCACCCCGAAAGCAACTCAGCCATATTGGAAACAGCCACCTGTATCTCGATGTTTATCCTAGCTTGCTTTGCCAATTGCTGTATGTCAGCTATCCAAGGAGAACTTTCACCCAAGACTACACAGATTTGCACATCTGAAGGCAAGTCGCATTGATCAAGAGCAAGCAAAATCCTGCGGCTAAGGTTGGTGAAATCAACACCCCCTAGGCTCACAAGGATACGCATTAGTTTTGGCGTGACGCGGCGACACCGGCTGCGAGATCGCCATTCGTCGAACTCTGGTCGCAGCAAAACGTACTCTACACCACATCGAAGCTTGCACTCAGGATCGACGAGACCGAGATAATCTGTTCGCTCGCGTCCGTAGGTTTGATCCAACAGAATATCTGCGTCATGCCGACGATTGGCTAAATCATCAATGACGAACACCCGCCGACACCCAGCCCGTACAGCGCGCTCCCATTGCTCATCAAGCGCGTAGTTGTCCACAACCACCCATTCCGGCATTTCAAATGTGGCCATCGCCGCAAGACTTTGATTAGCGTCCTCTCGCCACGAAACTCCCAGCCAACCAGCATAGGGCCCCTTTTCTGCAGGATGCATTGGTTTGGTGGCTATTGGAGGTAAAGACAGCACCTCGTAACCTCTCTGATTGATCATTGCAATGAGGTTGCCAGGAAGTACTCTACAGATGAAACGACAAATTACGTTTTCTGCACGCAAAGCATTGGCAAGAGTTAGGCAACGCATCACATGCCCTGCTCCTGCTTCAAGCGAGGCATCGACTCGAAACACCACCTGCATGCTACGCGTTCCAGAAGCTACACTTTGGCATGAAGACGGATAGCCTCAAACATGCAAACAGCGTGCTCCCAATCCTCTAGCGTATCTATATCCTGCACACGATAACGAGGCAACATAACGGGTACTGAATGGTTAGCATAAATAGGAGCGGCAGACAGCCAGGCCTCGGGAGTACCCCAATAGAACTGACCAGCGTCGTGACAAGCCTCTTCGAGGTCTTGAGACCGGGTGTCTGCGTACTCGGCTTGAAACATAGAAATTCGCCCTGCATTGGTAAGGCGAAGAGCACGCTGGATTGGGAATGAATAAGTGGTGACGGAGAAGGCGTAGGCTGCGTTTGTACTGAGCAATACCTCTAAACCACGTTTAAGATCATTGCCTGTGACAAATGGTGCTGTCGCATACAAGCAGCATATTTGAGTGGGCGTAACTCCATCTGCAATCAGTCTTTGAGTAGTATGCTGGATCACTGCTGTCGTACCGGAGTAGTCGTCAGCGAGGTCCGCGGGTCGCATGAACGGAACGTCTGCACCATGTTTAATTGCAACCTTAGCAATCTCCTTATCATCTGTTGAAACGATGACTTGATCGATGCATCCTGAATCAAGTGCTGCTTCGATTGACCAGGCAATCATAGGCTTACCACAAAACTCGCGAATGTTTTTGCGGGGGATGCGCTTACTTCCGCCACGAGCAGGAATGATGGCTAATCTCATACCAATATAGTACGAAGCGCTGCCAGCACCTCATCCTGTTGTTCAAACGACAAGGTGGCATACAGCGGAATGCTGATAGCTTGATCGTAGTACGCGTTTGCATGAGGAAAGCTCAGGGCGTCATAGCCAACCTTTGGTCCCAGCGCCTCGTAATATGGCTGCATATGAACAGGTATGTAGTGAACATTCACACCGATTCCTTTGGAACGAAGCGCATGAAACACCTTCGCTCGGTTTGTTGACGCTGTTTCTGCGACACGAATAATGTACAGATGCAATGCCGAATAACTATAGTTTGCTTGGCCAGGAGTTTTCACAGGCAGATCTGCTAGCAGTTGGTCATACCGAAGAGCTAGCGTGTGTCTGCGCATAACGTAATCGTCTAGACGCTGCATTTGGCTGACACCAAGTGCGGCTTGCAGCTCAGTCATTCGGTAGTTGAGTCCTAGATCAATCTGCTGGTAGTACCAATCTCCTTCAGAGGCTTTTGTCATCTTCGCGGCATCGCGCGTGATGCCATGACTTCGAAGCAAAGCCATCCGATCCGCCAGAGCCGCATCGTTTGTAGTGGCCATGCCTCCTTCAGCTGTCGTAATGATCTTGACGGGATGAAAGCTGAATACAGTAATGTCAGAGTATCTACACGAGCCAACCGGCTGGTCAAGATATCTGCCGCCTATGGCATGAGAAGCATCTTCAATGATGCGAAAGCCATATCGCCTTGAGAGTTCATGAATCGCCTGCATGTCGCATGATTGACCTGCCATGTGTACAGGGACAACAACTTTAGGTAGTCGACCGGCCACTGCAGCGGCTTCTAACTTAGCGCGTAAAGCATTCACATCGATGTTGTAAGTCAGTGGATCAATATCGACAAAATCGACCTGCGCACCGCAGTATCTAGCGCAATTGGCAGATGCAACGAATGTGATCGGCGATGTCCACAACCAATCTCCAGCACCTAGCTCTAACGCAAGACATGCAATGTGCAGCGCAGATGTCGCGCTGTTAACGGCCAACGCATACCTGGCCCCGCAATAAGTGGACACCGCAGCCTCGAACCTAGGGACTTGCGGTCCTTGTGTCAGGAA
Source organism: Comamonadaceae bacterium (assembly GCA_013297925.1). Lineage (GTDB taxonomy): Bacteria > Pseudomonadota > Gammaproteobacteria > Burkholderiales > Burkholderiaceae_C > JANMDU01. The sequence continues at coordinate 14,940 of JAAFJC010000010.1, read as the reverse complement.
GTCGGAGCGAAGCACCGCAGTGATGGCATCGATATCTGATTGGATGACATCTTGCCTACCGTAAGGAATCATAATTAATCGCCCACTATTCAAATCTTACCAATATCTTCCACGTTAACGTCTATCCATCTACGCAACTCATCTACGCTCATCCATTCGGTATTGTTATCGCTTGCATAGACAAAGCCTTCGGGCACTTTTTTCCCGCGATTGATGCGCGCTTCATCCGAACTCCAGTTGTTAATGGACGGCAGAATCTTGAAATGCTCGTCATACTCGTAGGTATACAAGGCATCTTCTTGACCGATCATTTGCTCGTGCAGTTTTTCACCTGGCCGAATACCGACAATTTTCTGTGTTGCACCAGGCGCGATAGCTGTTGCGACATCGGTTACGCGCATGGATGGAATTTTTTTGACGTAAATCTCACCACCCACCATATCTTCAAATGTATGCCAGACCAACTCAACCCCTTGCTCTAAGGAAATCATAAAACGTGTCATCCGAGCATCTGTGATCGGTAGCTCGCCCTTATCACGAACTGACATGAAAAATGGAATCACCGAACCTCGCGACCCCATCACGTTTCCATACCGCACGACAGCAAACCGAGTATTGTGCGAACCCGAATAGGAGTTTCCCGCTATAAAAAGTTTATCGGATGCAAGCTTGGTAGCACCATAAAGATTGATCGGACTGCTGGCCTTGTCAGTTGACAAGGCAACTACTCGTTTTACACCTCGGTCGATACAGGCATCAATGAGATTCATAGCTCCATTGATGTTCGTCTTCACGCATTCGAACGGGTTGTACTCTGCCGTCGGCACAATCTTGGTTGCAGCAGCATGGACAACATAGTCAACTCCATCCAAAGCTCGATAGAGTCGCTCACGGTCGCGCACGTCTCCAATAAAAAAACGTACTCGTGGATCTTGACTATACAGCTTAGCCATTTCCCATTGCTTCATCTCATCACGGGAGTAAATGATGACCTTCTTCGGGTCATACTTTGCTAATGTCAACGGGACAAAAGTGTGCCCAAACGAACCGGTGCCACCGGTGATGAGAATAGTGGAATTCTTAAGCATAAAGTTGGTGTTTGAACTCGTGAATGGTGTTGCAGATATCTTGAATTTCTTCGAAGGTGTGGCCGACCGAGATGGGCAGACTGAGCTCAGTGCTATGTAGTTGATCAGCAATCGGCCAATCACCTGACAGTATCCCTACCATGGCTTTTTGTCGATGCGGTGCAATTGGATAGTGCACCTCAGTTTTGATACCTCGCTCAAGAAGCCATTGGCGTAGCTGATCCCTGCGAGAGTAACGTACCCCAAAGATATGAAAAACATCATACTCGTCAGCCAAGCGACGCGGCAGAGTCAGCCAAGTGGGCAAAAGGGAGAGGTAAGTATCTGCTAATGCACGTTTATGTTGTGTCATGGCATCGAGATGGCGCAACTTAACGCGCAGTAACGCTGCCTGCATCTCGTCGAGGCGCGAATTAATGCCCACATACTCGTTAACGTATTTTTGTTTAGAGCCGTAGTTACGCGTGTGGCGCAAGCGATCTGCCAGCGTATCGTCGTTGGTCACAATAGCGCCCGCATCCCCTGCTGCCCCAAGGTTCTTCGTAGGATAAAAGCTAAAGCAGCCTGCTTCGCCAAATGTACCTGTCATTTGTCCTGCTAGCTTGGCTCCATGCGATTGAGCGCAGTCTTCAACTATTTTCAGACCGCGCTCAATTGCGAAAGCGCGTATAGCATCCATCCGACAACTTTTACCAAACAAATGAGTCACGCAAATAGCACGCGTGTTCGCAGTTATCGCCGTACCCAACTTAGCTGGATCAATATTGAATGTCTCAATTTCAGGCTCTACCAGAACAGGCCGAAGGCCAGCGCGCACTATGGCGAGAATGGTGGCAATATAAGTATTGGAAGCCACCAAAACATCACTGCCTTTGGGCATGTCCAGTGCCTCAAAGGAGAGAATCAGTGCGTCCAAGCCATTTGCTACGCCGATGCAGTGTTTAACTCCAAGGTAATGGGCAAACTCAGCTTCAAATGCGCTCACTTCTTGCCCAAGAACGTACCAACCGCTTCTAATGACCCGCGTTGCTGCGTCCTCAAGCTCGGCAATATAGGCTTGATTCGAGCGCGCTAGATTTTCGTATTCAATCATGAGCAGCTCGCTCGTATGGCGTGTCGATGTATTCACTGCGGTCGTATGCGTGAGACGACATAACTAACAAAACACCGCCCTTACCAAACGTCATGGTATGCCAGTCTTTGGGTTCAACTAGAAGGCATTGGCTGGGATGATTCAGCATAATGGTATCTTCTGTGACACCATCATACATATACATCGAGACTTCGCCGTTTAGTGCAATAAGCGCTTGGCGAGTATGCGTGTGACGATGCCCGCCACGAGTTTGCCCGTCGGATCCATAAATCCAATAAGTCCGGATGATCTCAAAAGGCAGAGCGCGTTCCAGTACTGTCAACGAGCCTCGCGGATCATTGAAAGTGGGTAATTGAAGCATGGTGAAATGCGACATGCTTATTCCTTGTAGTCCATAACCTTGTAGCCATGCCGCTTGACGAGCTCGTCGCGCTCAGTTGCACGCAGATCTTCCCGCACCATCTCTTTCACGAGCTGCTGGAAGCTTGTACGGGGCGTCCATCCAAGCTTCGTTTTTGCTTTGGAGGCATCGCCAAGTAAGGTTTCTACTTCGGTGGGACGGAAATACCGTGAATCGACAGTAACGATAAGCTTGTCGTTTGAGTCAAACCCCTTCTCATCAACGCCAACACCCTCCCACCGCACCTGTATTCCAAGTTCCTGCGCAGCGGCATTAACGAAGTCGCGTACGCTGTATTGCACGCCAGTAGCAATAACGAAATCCTCAGGTTTTTCCTGCTGTAGCATCAGCCACTGCATTTCTACGTAGTCTCTGGCATGTCCCCAATCGCGCTTGGCATCCAGGTTACCCAAATAAAGACACTCTTGCAAGCCGAGCTTTATGCGTGCTAATGCGCGGGTAATTTTGCGAGTGACGAAGGTTTCGCCACGAATAGGACTTTCGTGGTTAAACAGAATGCCGTTGCATGCGTAAATACCATAAGCTTCACGATAGTTGACGACAATCCAATAACCATAAAGTTTCGCAACTGCGTAGGGGCTTCGCGGATAGAAAGGCGTGGTTTCTTTCTGAGGAGTTTCTTGCACCAAGCCGTAAAGCTCGGAGGTGCTTGCTTGATAGAAGCGAGTTTTGTTTTCAAGACCAAGAATGCGGATTGCTTCGAGCAAACGCAATACCCCGAGTGCATCAGAATTGGCCGTGTATTCTGGCTCTTCGAAGCTCACGGCGACGTGGCTTTGAGCCGCTAGATTATAAATTTCGTCGGGTTGGGTTTGTTGAATAATGCGAATGAGACTGGAACTATCTGTCATGTCACCGTGGTGAAGGAAGAAGCGAACCCCCGCTTCGTGACGGTCTTGATAGAGGTGGTCTATTCGATCTGTGTTTATTAGCGAGGTACGGCGTTTGATGCCGTGAACGATGTAGCCTTTGTTCAACAGGAATTCAGCTAGGTAGGCACCATCTTGTCCTGTGACACCGGTGATGAGCGCGACTTTGATTTGTTCAGTCATTTGATTTTCTTTCATGACTTTATTTCGTAATTTTTCAGAAAATCTGCATAGGCTTTTTCCAGCCCTGTTTGCAAGCTAACACTTGCCTGCCAGCCAAGGGAGTTAAGCCGACTACTATCCATTAACTTGCGAGGCGTACCATCAGGCTTGCTAGCGTCGAAGTCAATTGTGCCTTGATAGCCGACTACGGCAGCAATTTTTTGAGCCAGCTCCCTGATGGTTACATCGCGTCCACATCCCACGTTGATATGACTAAGCATGGGCTCGGTGTATTCTTCATATCTGGCTTTGCTCAGACTCATGACATGCACAGAAGCTGACGCCATGTCATCGACATACAGGAATTCGCGCATAGGCTTGCCGGTTCCCCAGATGGCGACAGTGGATGCCTGATTAACTGTGGCTTCGTGGAAACGACGAATCAGCGCTGGAATGACGTGTGAGTTTTCTGGATGGTAGTTGTCACCCGGGCCGTAAAGATTGGTGGGCATGACGCATCGGTAATCTATTCCATGGCTAGCACCGTATTGGCGGTTGTAGCTTTCACATAGCTTGATGCCAGCGATTTTGGCAATAGCATAGGGCTCATTGGTGCTCTCCAAGATGCCTGTGAGCAAGGCATCTTCTCGCATTGGCTGAGGCGCAAATTTCGGATAAATGCAACTGGAGCCTAAAAAGAGTAGTTTTCTGACTCCGCTACGAAAAGCGGCGTCAATAATGTTCGCTTCAATCATCAGGTTTTGATATATGAAATCGGCTGGATAAGTGCTATTTGCATGAATGCCACCAACTTTTGCGGCCGCCAGATAAACCTGATCAGGCTTTTCATGCTGGAAAAAAGTGCGCACTGCAGCTTGGTCAGTTAGATCTAAATCTGCATGACTGCGAGTAACAATACAACTTCCAGGGTGCTCCATCGTTATCAATTTTTGCAAAATTGCAGCGCCAACCATACCTCGATGGCCAGCGACATAAATTTTCGGATACTGGCTCATTGGTAATAACTCTCGATGCATCTACACAAAAGCAAGTAGGACTTAGTCGCTACCAAACAGATCACGTGTATAGACTTTGAATGCAACATCATCTAAATCACGTGAGCGTCGATTTGCGATGATCACATTGGATTCTTTTTTGAATGCTACGAGATCATTTACGACTCTGGACTCCAAATATTTAGACTCCTTGAAGACTGGCTCGTAGACAATGACTTCTGCGCCTTTGACCTTGAGTCGCTTCATGACCCCTTGAATGGCTGAGGCACGGAAGTTATCGCTACCTTGTTTCATAACCAAGCGATAGATTCCTACGACAAGGCCTTGCTTTGGATTGCTCGCTTGACACATGCGAATCACTTGATCGGCAATAAAATCTTTGCGAGTTACATTGGAATCAACAATGGCTTGAATAAGATTTTGTGATATTCCCTGGTAGTTAGCAAGCAGCTGTTTTGTGTCTTTGGGTAGACAGTAACCACCATATCCGAAGCTAGGATTGTTGTAATGAGCGCCGATGCGCGGATCAAGACAAACGCCGTCGATAACCTGTTTTGAATCGAGCCCAAGTGCGGCGGCGTAGGTATCTAGCTCATTGAAGTAAGCTACTCTCATCGCCAGATATGTATTGGCAAAAAGCTTGATGGCTTCGGCCTCGGTGCTATCAGTCAATAACACCGGAATATCCCCTTTAATTGCTCCCCGCTTGAGTAGATTTGCAAAAACTTCTGATCGCTCAGATTTTTCACCAACGACAATCCGAGATGGATGCAAATTATCAAGTAGAGCACGCCCTTCGCGCAGAAACTCTGGCGAAAATATTAGGTTAGTCGTGCCAAAAATTGATCTAATACGCTCGGTATATCCTACTGGAACAGTAGACTTGATGACCATCACAGCTGATGGGTTGATTGCTGTCACATCACGAATCACAGCTTCGATTGATTTTGTATTGAAGTAGTTAGCTTGTGGGTCATAGTCAGTAGGCGTTGCGATAACAATATAGTCCGCGCCTAGATAGGCCTCTTTTTTGTCGAGCGTAAACTTAATGTTAAGGGCTCGGTTTTTTAGGAAATTTGAGATTTCAACATCTTCAATTGGCGATTCTTTGCGATTTAACATCGCAACTCTTTCTGCGACGATATCTAGGCAAACTACTTCATTATTTTGAGCTAGGAGTATTCCGTTTGAAAGTCCTACATAACCAGTACCAACAACTGCGATTTTCATATCGCGCCGCCTTTCGCAGCATTGATTTCGTCTCTTAAGATCTCAATTTCTGCCTGCAGCGCCTCATACTCGAACACTTTGCGCTTGAGGAATTCTGAAGTCAACTTGGATTTTTCAGCCAGTCCAGTCGGTGTAAGCAAGTAAGCATATCGCAGCTTGTTTTTGCTATGGCTGAAGTTTTGCATTTTGATCCAACCTTTTTCTGCCAAAGCTTGGAAACAGTAGTTGATGCTACCCAAACTGATTCCTAATTCTTTAGCAAGCACACGTTGACTTAAGTCTGGCGACTGATGCAGTCGACGCAGAACCTCTAGTTGAATTTCCTGTTGAAATCCAGCTAGTCTTTGATTGGGGGATATGAGACTCAAAACTGCTTTACCACGCTACCGCCGTGCCGTTCACGATCAGCAAGCGCGATAGAAGGAATGAATTTTTGATTTGCAAGAACTACTCAACTTTAATTCTATTGGAGCGAGTGTTCATAGCGTGAACGATTGTCGCATATTATCGAGTTTCTGTGCGGCCAGCAGCCCAAAGAATAGTCGCTAGGGGCGTTTTTAATCCAATTTTTTTAGGTTTGCCGGCGCAACACTGATTGATACAGGCTTACTCATGAGCTCAATCAAAACCATGACCCTGCGGTCGCCGTTCGCCAATTGATAAATCCCCTCAAAACCAGCAAAAGCACCATCGGTCAGCTGCACACGCTCGCCTGGCTCAAATAATCGCTTGGGCTCCCCTTGCACAGAAGCTTGTAAAGTCTGTAGAAAGGCGATCAGATCGTCTGGCACCCTTGAAGGCTCTGCGCCAAAGCTTACCAAACGACTCACACCAATGGTCGAACGAATCGGAGCCCAGCTCTGCGATGAAGACAGGAGCCCTAGCCGAATAAACAAGTACCGAGGAAACAGAGGCTGATTCTTGACTTTCAAATCGCCACGCATAAGCTTTTCTGCAGGCATCACCGGAAGATAGCATTGAAAGCCTTGCTGCTCCAAATTCTGAAGAGCACTCAACTCTTGCCTAGGTTTGGTATGAACGAGATACCAGTGCAATATTTCCTCCGACAGTCATGTATATCGGCATTGATTTTAATGCCGTAAACAATCTGGAAAGACAACTTGTCTAGGCAGCTGAACCGCCTTAAGCACACAAATCTGAGAAAATAACGCAATGAGCGCTAAAGTAAAGATTTCAATCATTACCATCACAAAAAATTGCGCAGGCACATTGCCAGACTGTATAACCTCTATCGGTGAGCAAAGCTATGCGGATCGCGAGCACCTCATCGTTGATGGAGCGAGTACTGATGGAACCTTGAATGTGATTCATCGATTTAGCAATCAAATTTCTAACTTCGTCAGCGAACCTGACCGAGGCATCTACGATGCTTTGAATAAAGGCATTCACTTAGCTACCGGCGACGTTGTGGGCTTTTTGCATGCTGATGATAAATACGCCTCAAACAGTGCACTTGCTAGTGTTGCACAAGCATTTAGTGATGCAACAGTTTGCGCAGTTTATGGCGATCTAGAGTACGTGAGCCAGCGCGATACTTCGATTGTTGTTCGGCGATGGACAAGTAAGGCTTTCAATGAACGAGATTTAGCCTGGGGATGGATGCCGCCCCACCCAACGCTCTACATACGGCGCGAATGGTATGCGCGTATCCAGGGTTTTGACACAAGTTACTCTATTGCTGCAGACTATCTATCTGTCTTGCAACTGTTTTCCCAACCGGACTTCAAAGCCGTCTACATTCCTTGCGTCTTGGTAAAAATGCGTCTCGGAGGGGCTAGCAATCGATCTGTAAAAGCAATGATCAGAAAATCAGTTGAGGATTGGCGTGCACTTCGTAGTAGTGGATTCTGTCTCATGGACGCTCTGAGAGCCGTGATATGGAAAAACCTCAGCAAGTTATCTCAGTTCTTTTAACCGCTTCAATCAGATAATCACTACATTAGGACTCTAATGCTGTCTTTAATTGTCGTTAGCTTCTTGCTTTCTTTATTCAGTGCGCTTTATCTGATCGCGCGGGGCCGACGCCATGCTAAAAGCTTTGCTTTAGACGCCGTACAGCGTTTTCATACGGGTCATATTCCGCGGATCGGCGGGCTTGCCGTGTTTATAGGCATGGCGGGTTCTTGGTTTTTGGGTGCTGTATCTCATTCCTTGGGCTGGAATAACAACACTGACATACAGTGGCGGCCAATGATGTCATGGATGCTCTGTTTGACACCAGTTTTTGCTGCAGGCCTGATTGAAGATTTAACGCAACGTGTCGGCGTTCGTTTGCGTTTGATCGCCGCCGTGATAACAGGAGTCTTGGCTGTAACGGTTTTGAATTTACAGATACCTCGCTTAGACATAGCTGCATTAGACACTCTGTTCAGCATTGGAATGGTAGCGATGGCCTTCACGATCCTTGCCGTGGCCGGCTTACCGCATGCCATCAATATTATTGACGGATACAACGGCTTAGCAGGTATCGTCACGGTTTTGCTCGCAGGTGCGATCGCGCATATTGCACTACTCAATGGCGACAGAATGCTAGCTGCTTTGCTCATCAGCATGATCGGCGCAACGCTCGGATTTTTATGGTGGAACTATCCTCGTGGCGCTATTTTTGCTGGTGATGGAGGTGCGTATCTTTGGGGTGCCATACTTGCAATGTCGGCAATTGCCTTAGTGCAGCGCCATGCAGCTGTTTCGCCCTGGTTTGTCATGCTTTTGTTTGCGTATCCGGTATCTGAGACGCTTTTTTCGATTTATCGAAAGCTTAGACGCGGCCAGTCTCCTGGTAGTGCAGACTCAATGCATTTACACCAACTGGTCTATAAAAGGCTCGTACGAGGGGTATTTCACGATGATGAGACGCGCAGAATGCTGATGCGTAATAACCGAACATCGCCTTACCTGTGGTCACTGTGTGCTCTGACCGTGTTACCAGCAGTTCTCTTTTGGAACAAGACCGCTTTGCTAATAGGCTTCTGTGTACTGTTTGTGGTGACCTACATCGCAATGTATTGGATGATCGTGCGATTTAAAGTACCCAAATGGCTTAGGCTCAATCTATCTGCAAAGAAATAAAAAAGCCTGCTCACGCAGGCTTTTGGGGAGATCATCAGCTTGCGATTAAGTCTGATCATCCACAGTCGCACCCGGCGCGTGATTAACGCAAGATTCGATGCCTGCATCTCTTGATTTTTCGCTGGAATACATTTGGCTTTGGCCGATGACTTGGTGGTTGCCTGCTTTGAGAACGAAGTAGGGATCGCCTTTGGTGCCGGTGAGTTTTTCAAAGCGGCTGGCGTCTGCTGCATTTTTCTTCACGGATTCAATGCCATTTTGCGCGCTTGCTTTGCTCTCGTACATTTCGCTTTGCAAGATGTTCTGGCCGTTGCCGGCGAGAAGACTGAAGTAAAACTTGTCGTTTTTGGATTTCTTAAGCTCAAACTTGCCTGCCATGATGGACTTCCTTGAGTAATGTGGTTGCAGCGCCAAACGCTGTAATCGCTTTTTAACGCCAAAGTAGGCTTTTGGCAAGCCCTCAAGCGTAAACTGTGCTTCCAACAAGCTCAAATGACGTGAGAAAGTAGCCAGTTGTGTTGGATCAGCGAGACCATCATCTTGGCCGATTGGCCGCGATGGCTGATTTGATTTTTATGCTCTGCATCAAGCTCGGCCATCGTTTTGCCAAGCTTAGGGATGTACATCACAGGATCGAAGCCAAACCCGCCGCTTCCGATCTCTTCCAAAGCAATCTCGCCTTGCACCCGCCCTACCGAGATCAAAGGCTGGGGATCTAGGGGCGTGAGCACGGCCACCTGCACGCTGATCATGTTGGCGCGGCGATTTTTCTCACCCTGCATCCGCTCTAAGACTGCGCGGCGGTTGTTATCGTCGCTCTTCTCATAGCCCACGGTGGTGCAGTAGTAAGCCGTGTCCACACCTGGCAAACCACCCCAGGCTTCGATGCATAAGCCTGCATCATCAGCAATAGCCGGCAGACCAGTGTGCTGCGCAGCATTGCGGGCTTTGGTGAGTGCGTTTTCTACAAAGGTTTTGTAGGGTTCAGGTGCTTCGGGTACACCTAAAGCGCTTTGCGCAATCAGCTCTACGCCCAAGGGCGCAAACAAAGGCAGCAGCTCGGCGAGTTTGCCCTTGTTGTTCGATGCAAGAACTATTCTCATAGAAAAATCAGCCTATTTTGGCTATTCGCCGGCATAAAAACTGCGCAAGCAGCTATCAATTTGAGAGCGAATTTTTTTGCAAATCAATCAACTCGGTGATACCTTTTTCCGCCAAACCGAGCAGTGCATCCATTTCCGCACGAGAGAAAGCCACGCCTTCCGCCGTGCCCTGCACTTCCACATAATGGCCAGCGCCCGTCATCACCACATTCATGTCCGTATCGCAGCCAGAATCTTCGGTGTATTCCAAATCCAGAAGCGGCGTGCCTTGTACGATGCCCACGGAAATCGCGGCTACGGGTGCTGTCACTGGGCTTTCGGTGATCTTGCCCTGCGCGATGAGCCAATTCACAGCATCCATCGCCGCCACGTATGCGCCCGTGATGCTCGCCGTGCGAGTGCCGCCATCGGCTTGCAGCACATCGCAATCCAAAGAAATTGTGCGCTCGCCCAGCTTCTTCAAATCAAACACAGCTCGCAAACTGCGTCCGATCAGGCGCTGGATTTCTTGGGTACGACCACTTTGTTTGCCTTTGGCGGCTTCGCGGCTTGAGCGATCATGCGTAGCGCGCGGCAGCATGCCGTATTCGGCCGTCACCCAGCCTTCGCCCGAACCTTTTTTGTGTGGCGGCACGCGCTCTTCCACACTGGCTGTACAGAGCACCTTGGTATGCCCCATTTCGATCAACACCGAGCCCTCAGCGTGAATCGTATATTTGCGGGTGATTTTGACGGGGCGAAGAGCGTTGGCAGCGCGGTTGTCTGAGCGTTGGTAAGTCATGGTTTGATGGATTTGGCAGCGGTCTTTCGAATCGCTTCGTTGATCTCGGCAATGGAGCGTTCGATGGCTGCGTCGTCCAAATCGTCCACCATGGTGTCGAGTACGCCGGATTGAATGGTCGAAGCAAAAACGCCTTCGCTGATGCTGTCTGTCGAGATGCCTTGGGTGGATTCAAACGCATCGGGCGTTTCCCATTCCATCGCTATCACGGTCACGTTATCGGAATGCTCACCGCCTTGGCGCAAGCCCAGCTCGACCACATCGGGCACCACATTGGCTACCGGGCCTTTACACATGGTGTGAACGATATCGTTATCGTTCACGCTGCCCCACAGGCCATCGGAACAAAGCATGATGCGATCACCCTGCTGCAGCGTATGCGGGCCCGAGATGTCAAACACGGGTTTGGTGGGTGAGCCAAGACAGGTGAAGAGCACGTTACGATTCAGGCGATCCATCTTGATGATGCCAGCCGCATGCTGCTCCACATAAGAATGATCGCGTGTTCGCACCACCATCTCACCATCGCGCATGAAGTACAAGCGGGAATCGCCGCAGTGAATCCAGGTGGCAGCCCCACCTTGAATCACACCCGCCACCAAGGTGGTGCGCGGTGTATCGAGCATGCCTTTTTCGCTGGCGTAGCGAATGATTTGGTGATGCGCCGCCATCAGCGCAGAAGCCAAGAACTCAGTGACGTTGTGGATCTGCGGGCGCGCTTCTTTTTGAAAGAGTGCCGAGATGGTTTGCAGCGCCAATTGAGCTGCCACTTCCCCCTCCGGATGGCCGCCCATGCCATCGGCCAAAGCAAACATCGCTGATTCCCGCGTATAGCTGTAGCCCATGCGGTCTTCGTTCTTCTCCCGTCCGCCCCTGCGGCTGACCTGAAACACAGAAAATTTCATCGCCTCGCTCGATTTCATTTCACTTTGCCAAATCCGGTGGCTTTGCCAACGGCTTTCTTCGTGTCACTGATCACATTGTCAAACTGCAAGCGCATTTTTTCTCCCACGGTCAATCGCGTGTAACGCCGCTCACTCTCTTGCGAAAGCTCTTTCTGCAATGCAAACACAGACTGCGGGCGAGAAAGCGGATCAAGCGACATGCACCATTCGACCACTTCGATCAAATTATCCGAATACACGCCGCGCAGACGGGACAGCGCAAGGGATAAGCGGTCTTTTTCTAGGCGCTGCGGCGCATCATTGGGCGGATAGCCTTGCATGCTGGCATAGATGCAAGCGCCAATCGCGTAAATATCCGTCCACGGGCCCATGCTCGCGTCGCGGCGATACATCTCGGGGGCGGCGAAACCAGGCGTGTACATCGGGCGAATGAAATTGCCTTCTTTGGAGAGCACCTCGCGCGCCGCGCCGAAGTCAATCATCACGGCTTTGTTGTCATCGGTGATGAAGATGTTGGCGGGCTTGATATCCAGATGCAGCATCTTGTGCTGATGCACGATGCGCAAGCCGCGCAGGATTTCGTCATACAGGCTGCGGATGGTGGATTCGCGGAAGACTTTTTGTTTTTTCAGCTCACGCGCCGTAATGATGAAATCTTGGAGCGTTGCGCCTTCCAGATAATTCATCACCATGTAAACCGTTTCGTTTTCGCGGAAAAAGTTCAGCACGGAAACGACCGAAGGATGCGAAATCTGCGCCAGCGAGCGGCCTTCCTCAAAGAAGCTTTTGAGCCCCAAACGATAGAGCGACAATTTATCCGGCTGCACCTGCGGCAGCAGCTCGCCCGGCGCACGTGTGGCTAGGCTAGCAGGGAGATACTCCTTGATCGCTACCTGCTGACCTTCGCTATCCACCGACAGATACACCACACCAAAGCCCCCGGCAGACACTTTGCGAACAACGCGGTAACCGCCAATGACGGTATCAGGCGGCAGGGATGCGGGTTTGACTTTGGACATAATGCAGCATGTCAGTTTACAGCATGACAGGCTACGCCAGCCTGCAAACCACCCCCTCCACGACTTCCGACGCACCCGCCACGCCCCGGCTGGGCTTAGAGTTGCGCTCCGTCAACAGCCGCTTCCTCGATCTGAGCTTCAAGCTCGGCGATGAGCTCCGCGCCCATGAGAGTGTCCTGCGCGAGCTTCTCACCACAAATTTAAAACGCGGCAAAGTCGAGCTGCGCGCTTACGTGGCGCACGAGGCCGGCAGCGCAGCCAGCCCCAATGTGCCCTCCGCAGCCCTGCTCCAGCAGCTCGCACATGCGCAAAATCAAGTGCAGGCTTGGCTGCCACAAGCGCAAGCATTGTCTGTGGCCGATGTGCTGCGCTTAGGTGCCAACACCACACAAGCCGCGCAAGGCGATCTAGGCACGCCCCTGCTCGCGCTTGCCCAAGAAGCCTTGGCGCAATTCATGGCCTCCCGTGAACGCGAAGGCGCGCGCTTGGCGGCTATGCTCGCTGGGCATACCAGCCAGCTACGCGATCTCGTCAAAACCGCCCTCCCCCTCGTGCCCACCCTCGTGGCGGCGCAACAACAACGCTTCGTCGAGCGCTTCACCGAAGCCCTCAAACAAGCGGATAGCACTGGCCAACTCTCCGCCACCGCCGCCCAAGAGCGCGCCCTCACAGAAGCCGCCGCCTTCGCCATCCGCATCGACGTGGCCGAAGAGCTCACCCGCCTGGGCGCCCACTTGGACGAAATCGACGATCTACTCGCAGGCAAATCAAGAGGCAGTGACAAAGGCAAAGCCAAATCAGCCCCCCAAGCCACCGAGCTAGGCAAACGCCTCGACTTCATCATCCAAGAGCTACACCGGGAAGCCAACACCTTGGGCAGCAAATCGTCCACCCTAGAGCTCTCGCGCATCAGCGTGGATATGAAGGTGCTGATCGAGCAGATGCGCGAGCAGGTGCAGAATATTGAGTAACTGTGTTTTTGATAGCAATCCACGCAGATCTATTGTTGATCGTCGAATTTCGTTTCTGACACGCTATTGATTCGGCAATAAAGGGTTGAACTGCTGCACCCTATCCGCAGCTTGGGATGGCAGCCCGTCCGATGCGGCTTTGCGTCTGGCTCCATGTCCTCCGGCGGGTACTGGCATTGTCTTCTCCGGTTGATACCCCCTCCCGCCTCCCCCTTTACTTGCGCCAGACGCAAAGCCGCACCAGACGGGCATGAGTTACGGTGGCGCACCCAAAGGCGCGACTTGTGCCAAGCCCGCCAGAGCAGTCGGGGCGGATGGCGCAAGTAAAGGGGGAGGCGGCGCATTCAGCTTACCGAAGGCAAACCAACCCTCAACGCCGCCGGAGGACATGGAGCCATCCGCCCCGGGTGCTCTGGCGGGCGTTTGACCGAAGCGAAGAAGCTGTGCAAAGGCTTGTTCAAGCCTTTACTGCCGAAGCAATAGTTAGGCTGACAACTCAACATCAGCACCATCAACATCACTATTAATTCAATAGCACTCCGCGCACATTCTATGCCGGCGACATGCCTAAAACGATCCTAAAATTCGTTAAAATAAGCTATGGAATTCCCCGGAAACCTCTTTGTCGTTGCAGCGCCCAGTGGCGCAGGTAAATCTAGTCTTGTGAAAGCTCTGATGGAGCTGGATTCGCAAGTGCAGCCCAGCATTTCGCATACCACTCGCAGCGCGCGTGGGCAAGAAAAGCATGGGCGAGAATACTATTTTGTGAGCGATGCAGAATTTGATACCCTGATCGCCAAAGAAGCGTTTTTTGAATGGGCGCATGTGCACGGCAAGCGCTATGGCACCTCGCGCATGGCGATTGAGAGCCGGCTCTCTCGGGGGGAAGATGTGATCTTGGAGATTGACTACCAAGGCGCGTATCAAATCAAGAAGCTCTTTCCCGAAGCGGTGTTGATTTTCATCTTGCCTCCCAGTCTTGAAGAGCTGCGTGGCCGCATTGAGCGGCGCGGCGAAGACACGACAGACAGCATTGAGCTGCGCATGCAGAATGCCCGCGATGAGATCAGCCAGGCTCGGAATTTCGATTTCGTTATAATCAATGAGATATTTGAGCGGGCTTTGTTTGATTTGAAAGCCATCGTTTCTGCGCAAAGGCTGAAGTTTGCAGCCCAGCGCCGAGCCAAAGCCG
>JAAFJC010000001.1 GCA_013297925.1 Comamonadaceae bacterium | reverse complement strand
ACGCATTTCGCTTCAGCTATAATTTAAGGCTCAGCAAATCGCTGATGGCAAGGCCCGGTAGCTCAGTCGGTAGAGCAGAGGATTGAAAATCCTTGTGTCGGTGGTTCGATTCCGCCCCAGGCCACCACTTTCAAGCCCTAGTACCAAAAGTACTGGGGCTTTTTTGTTGCCGCAACGAAAGTATCAGGCGGCGGATAGGCGCGCTTGATGCTTAGCGATTTGTAGCTTGACCTGCGTAGGCGCAGTGCCGCCTAGCGTATTGCGTGCATTCAAGCTGCCGCGCAGTGAGAGCACCTCGTACACATCTTTTTCCACACCTTTGTTGAAGCTTTGCAGCGTATCGAGCGGCAAATCGCTCAAATCCATGCCGCGTTCGCTGGCGAATTTGACGGCGTGGGCGACGACTTCGTGGGCATCTCTGAAGGGCAGGCCTTTTTTGACGAGGTAGTCGGCGAGGTCTGTGGCAGTGGCGTAGCCCTTAAGCGCTGCGCGCTCCATCGCTTCGGCATTGACGGTGATGCCGCCCTGGCGGGAGCCATCTGCTTGGAGCTGGCCACCCATCATTTCGGCAAAAATGCGCAATGTATCTTTGAGGGTGTCCACGGTGTCAAACAGGGGCTCTTTGTCTTCTTGGTTGTCTTTGTTGTAGGCCAGGGGCTGGCCTTTCATGAGGGTGATCAAGCCCATGAGATGGCCAACAACGCGGCCTGTTTTGCCGCGTGCGAGCTCGGGCACATCGGGGTTTTTCTTCTGCGGCATGATTGAGCTGCCGGTGGTGAAGCGATCGGCGATTTTGATGAAGGCAAAATTTTGGCTCATCCAGATGATGAGCTCTTCACTCAGGCGGCTGATGTGCACCATGATGATCGAGGCGGCAGCGGTGAACTCAATGGCGAAATCTCGGTCGCTCACGGCATCCAAACTGTTTTGGCAAACGCCTTCCATACCGAGGGTTTTGGCGACGCGCTCGCGGTCTAGCGGATAGGTCGTGCCTGCCAATGCTGCGCTGCCCAGCGGCAGTTGATTCACACGCTTGCGCACATCGCCCAGGCGCTGCGCATCGCGGGCAAACATCTCCACATAAGCGAGCATGTGATGCCCAAAGCTCACGGGCTGCGCGACTTGCAGATGCGTGAAGCCGGGGAGAATCACGTCAGCGTTTTTCTCGGCGACTGTGAGCAGCGAGCGCTGCAGCTCAGCGAGCAAACCGCTGATCACATCAATCTCACCGCGCAACCAAAGGCGCACATCGGTGGCCACTTGATCGTTGCGGCTGCGGCCGGTGTGCAAACGCTTGCCCGCATCGCCCACGAGCTGCGTCAGGCGTGCTTCGATGTTGAGATGGACATCTTCTAGATCCAGCTTCCATTCAAACGCGCCGCTCTCAATTTCAGAGCGTATCGCGCTCATTCCACGCTGGATAGAGGCATGATCGGTTTCAGAAATGATGCCTTGCGCGGCCAGCATCTCCGCATGCGCGAGCGAGCCGGTGATATCAGCCTCCCACAAGCGCTTGTCAAAAAACACGCTGGCGGTGTAGCGCTTCACAAGATCGCTCATGGGCTCAGAAAAGAGCGCTGACCAGGCTTCGGATTTTTTATCAAGTTGATTCATGAGATGGCTGGCATACTGTGAGCGTTATTGGATACACTGATTTTATTCGCCTAGCCCGCCACACACTTACGACCCATGGAAACCCGTTTTGGTACGTCGCGATTTGATGCTTTGCCTGCGCAGGCAGCGCAACGCGCCGGCAAGGCCGTCATGTCGCTGGAAGACATCCTAGCTATGCCAAGCCAAGCGCCTGTGCTGGTGTTTGATGCCTGTAATGTGGGGGTGATTTTGCGCACAGTGCTCACGGTGCAACTGCTGATGGCAGTAGGCGCGATGTATGTGACGCATGATTTCCTCAGCTGGTTTTCGCTGCTGGCGATTCTCACAGGGGCAGCGCTGCCGGCCGCGCTGCTCTGGCTGGTGGTGGCCTGCGCTTTGAAAAAGCCACTGCAAAAACTATCCCGCACCGGCCAAAGCTTAAGCGGTATGGTGCTGGGCGCATTGGCGGGCACCTATGGCTGCGCCTTGCTGGTGTGGGTGGGGTTTATCACGCAGGCCGCATGGATGGCCAGCGCCATCTCCGGCGCATTGATTGCCGCTGGCGTGGTGGCAGCACTGATCTGGCGCGCCGAGCAGCGCAAACCCGCCAGCGCCGCCGCCCGGCTGTCTGAGCTGCAAGCTCGCATCCGTCCGCATTTTTTGTTCAACACGCTCAACAGCGCCATAGCGCTGGTGCGTGCCGAGCCAGCTAAGGCAGAAACGCTGCTGGAAGATTTGAGCGAGTTATTTCGCAGCGCCTTGGTGGATCAGGGCGATGCGGTGAGCTTGGACCAAGAAATTGAGCTGGCCAAGCGCTATCTGGCGATTGAGGCCGTGCGCTTTGGTAACAGGCTGCGCGTGGTGTGGGCGATTGATCCTACGAGCTTGGAGGCCAAGCTGCCGCCTTTGCTTCTGCAGCCCTTGGTGGAAAATGCTGTGAAGCATGGCGTGGAGCCTAGCCCGACAGGCGCTGAAATCAAGGTGAGCACGCAGCGGCGCGGTAGTTTGATCGTGATCAAAATCACCAACACTGCTCCCGGTGGCCAAGGCCATGCCGGGCATGGCGTGGCTCTGCAAAATGTGCAAGATCGCCTGCGCTTGCTGCATGATGTGCAGGCCAGCTTTCGCTGCACTTGGGACAAAGGCATCTATCAAGTTCGCATGGAGATACCCGCGTGATTTCATTGAATGTGATGGTTGTGGACGATGAGCATTTGGCCCGCTCTCGCCTGAAAACCTTGCTGGCCGACTGCGCTGATCCGCCCTGCTTGCTAGAGGCAGAAGCAGCAGATGCGATGGAGGCCATGGCCAAGCTGCGCGGCGCGGCCGTTGACGTGGTGCTGCTGGATATTCATATGCCGGGCGCGGATGGCTTGCAGCTGGCGCGTGAGCTGCGCCAGATCCGCCCGGAGCTTTGCATCATTTTCGTCACAGCGCATGCTGAGCACGCCGTAGAAGCCTTTGATTTGGATGTGACGGACTATCTCACCAAGCCCGTGCGCGCGGAGCGCTTGCAAAAGGCCTTGCAAAAAGCGCTACAAAAAAAGGAGCAATTTGCGCAAGGTATTAGCCGGCCAGATAGCGATTTAGATCAAAAATTCATCATCATTCAAGATCGAGGGCGCACCGAGCGTGTGCTGTTGCCCGATGTGCTGTATTTCAAAGCCGAGCTCAAATATGTGACGGTGCGCACTGCCCAGCGCAGCTATATCTTGGATGGCTCGCTCACCGAGCTAGAGGCGCAATACACGCAAGATTTTCTGCGGATTCATCGCAATACGCTGGTCGCAAGGCGTGAGATGCGGGCGCTGGAGCGCTTTCATGGCGTGGATGAAGATGATGCGGAGGGCGGCGCGGTAGAGGGCTGGGCTGTGCGCCTGCGCTCTTGCGAGGAGCCGTTGCTCGTTTCGCGCCGGCAGCTGGCCACCGTGCGATCTGTGATCGCGCAATCCTGACACTTGCGATCCGTGATCGCTCAGGCTTAGAACTCTGCGGGTGTAGCCGCTCATCGCGTTTCTAAATCATCTCTAGACTAGGCGCAGCGACGACGACAGTGCTTTAGCACGGCTAGGAGCTGCAACGACGTATAGGGATGATTTAGGAACGGGATGCGATCACGCCGCCGCCTAAGCACACATCTCCGTCATACATCACGGCCGATTGACCGGGCGTGACCGCCCATTGCGCTTGCGGGAAATTCAAGGCAAAGCCGCCCTCATGGGCTGCAAATTCACATGCCGCATCAGCCTGCCGATAGCGCGATTTGTTTGCCAGCAGGCCGTTCATGGGCGCATGCCCCGCGCACCAGCTCACATCATCGGCCTGTAAAGCACCAGAAAGCAACCAAGGATGCGCATGGCCTTGCACAACCCAGAGCGTGTTTTTCGCCATGTCTTTGCGCGCCACGTACCAAGGCGAATGCTCGCCGCCTCCTCTTTGCGCGCCTTTTTCTTTCACACCGCCAATGCCTAGGCCTTGGCGCTGGCCGAGGGTATAGAAACTCAGGCCCACATGCTGGCCAATCGTGCGCCCCTTCTCGTCTTTGATGGGGCCAGGCTCTTTGCTGATGTAGCGGTTCAAAAACTCACGAAACGGGCGTTCGCCGATAAAGCAGATGCCCGTCGAGTCCTTCTTCTTGGCGTTAGGCAGTTTGATTTCGTCGGCAATGCGGCGCACTTCAGTTTTGTGCAGTTCGCCCACGGGGAACAGCGTTTTAGCGAGCTGCCCCTGCGTTAAGCGATGCAGAAAATAGCTTTGATCTTTGCTCGGATCGAGCCCTTTGAGCAGCTCATGCAACCCCGTGGCTTCATTCAAGCGCACGCGCGCGTAATGCCCGGTGGCAATCTTCTCTGCACCCAAGCGCATCGCGTGATCCAAAAACGATTTGAACTTGATCTCCGCGTTGCACAAGATATCCGGATTGGGCGTGCGCCCCGCTTGGTATTCGCGCAGAAATTCTGCAAACACGCGGTCTTTGTAATCCGCCGCGAAATTCACATGCTCGATCTCAATGCCCAGTACATCGGCCACCGCCGCCGCATCCACAAAATCCACATTGCTGGAGCAGTATTCCGAATCATCGTCATCTTCCCAATTTTTCATGAAGATGCCGATCACGTCATAGCCTTGCTGTTTGAGCAGGTAGGCACTCACGGCGGAGTCCACCCCTCCACTCAAACCCACCACGACACGCTGTTTTTTGCTCATAACCTCAATTTTAGGCGCTCACAGGTAATTTCAAGCCTGCAATAGCAGCTAGAGCCACTGAGGTTTTACAAAACCTGCATCTCGCTGGACAATGATTGCTTTGCATCTCACTCGGCTCAAACATCATGGATTTACAACTCAAAGACAAAACAGCCCTCGTCACTGGCGCCAGCGTTGGCATTGGCCGCGCGATTGCCAAAGCCTTGGCCGCAGAGGGCGTGCAACTGGCGATCAGTGCACGCCGCATCGACAAGCTAGAAGAGCTTTCCAAAGAAATCGTGGCTTCAGGCGGCAAGAAGCCCCATGTGATCGCCTCTGATTTGTATGAAGACGATGCTTCCAAAAAGCTAGCAGCTAGCGCACTATCTGCGCTGGGAAGAGTAGATATTCTTATCAACAATGCAGGCGGATCGCGCAGTTTCAAAGAGCTGCATGTGAGCGAAGAGGCTTGGCAAGAGGCTATTACTTTGAATTTTCACCGCCCGCGCCAACTCGCCGATGCGCTCATCGATCAGATGATTGCCAACAACTGGGGACGCATCATCAACATCACGGGCAAGAGCGAGCCTGAACACATCAACGGCGCATTCTGTGCGAAAGCCGGCATGCACAGCTGGGCCAAAGGCCTCTCGCGCATGGTCGGTAAAAACGGCATCACGGTCAATTGCATCCCGCCTGGTCGCATCCTGAGTGAGCAAATCTACCGCAACTACACGCCCGAATACCGCCAATGGCAAAGCGACAACGAAATCCCTGTGGGGCGCTATGGCGAGCCGGAGGAACTGGCGAATTTGGTGGCTTTCTTATCCTCGCCATTGGCCGCTTACATCACTGGGGCAGTGATCCCTGTGGATGGGGGTTTGCGTAAGTACCAATTTTGAAGAATCAAGGCAGAATATTTCTGAACTCAGAGGCAAACACCATGACACAACCTATCACCCGCCGCACTACTCTTTCCATAGCGCTTGGCGCAGCTTCTATGGCCGCAAGCCCGTGGGTTCGCGCCCAAACTTGGCCTTCCAAGCCGATTCGATTCATCGTCCCGTTTGCGCCGGGTGGCACGAGTGAAGTGGTGGCCAGATCGGTGGCCAATGAGCTCAGCAAGCAGCTCGGCCAGAGCGTCTTTGTAGAAAACAAGCCCGGCGGCGCGGGCGTGACTGCCATGCAAGACGCTGCAAAAGCTGCACCCGATGGCCACACCCTGATCCTCACCCATGTGGGCACGCTCGCCGTGAACCCCTACATGCTGAAAAGCCAGCCGTATGACGTGAACAAAGATTTCATGCCTGTGACGCTGCTGGCCAAAGTGCCCAATGTGTTCGTGATTCACCCTGATGTGCCCGCGCAGAATTTCAAAGAATTCGTCGCTTACGCCAAGAAAAACCCCGGCAAGCTCAACTACGGAAGCGCCGGCAACGCCAGCGCCGGCCACTTGGCCATGGAGTATTTAAAGCTCGTCACCGGCATGTTCATGACGCACATCCCCTATCGCGGCACCGGCCCCCAGCTCACCGACCTGCTCGCAGGCCGCACCCAAGCCAGCAGTGCTGGCATGCCTGCTCTGGGCGCACACATCCGCGCCGGCAAACTGCGCGCCATCGCCGTCGGCACAGCACAGCGCATCTCCGCCCTGCCCGATGTGCCCACCGTACAAGAAATGGGCTTCAAAGATTTCGAGACCAGCCAGTGGTACGGCATCCACGTGCCTGCCGGCACGCCGCCCGATATCGTGAAGCGCCTGCAAGAAGAAAGCTTCAAAGCCTTGAAGAGCAACAGCGTCACCGAGCGCTTCGCCACAGACAATGCAGTAGGCGGCGGCGGGCCATCGGCGGATTACGCGAAGTTCATTGCGAGTGAGCAGAAGATTTGGAAAGACATCGTGGCACGGGCTTCCATTAAGCCGGATTGAAGATGAGTAGCAAGGCTGATATCAATCGTTTGGGTGATGCATTGAGAGATGCCGCACTAAACAATGAGATGCTCAATGTCGAAGCTCTCGTCAATTATCGGCATTCTTTTTGGGATGCTGAGCACAAGGTTGCATATAAGCTAGCAACGGAAGTTGGCGGTGCATTTACATCTCGTACTAAATCTACTGAATCGATTGTTGCAAAACTCATTCGAGAACCGACGATGCGGCTTAGCCGGATACAGGATATTGTAGGATTTAGGTATGTGGTTTCTGATTTGAATGAGCAAGAAAGCTTATGTGGCTTGATTCAATCAACATTTCCAGAAGCCAAGATCAAAGATCGACGCATAGAGCCACAACACGGGTATCGCGCAATTCACTTAACAGTTATGGAAGCGGGAAAAAGGGTTGAGATTCAAATCAGAACCCGATTGCAGCATCTTTGGGCTCAGTATTCTGAAATGCTTGCAGATCGTGCTGGACATGAACTGAAATATGGTGGTGGACACGAAAAAGTGAAGCGTTTTTTGGAAGATATTTCTGAAAAAACTCATGCTCGTGATCTTGAGTTAATTCGCCAAGGTGTCACTTTGAATGCGCAACAAGTCCATGACGAATTCAAGGCTATGCTGCCTGTTGCGGATACCCCTGTAAACTAACTGTAAATATGTTGTACCTAGTTCACTATGATCGCAAAGAAAACAAGGTGGTTACTCTCAAGGAGTACCAGGAGCAGGAGCGCCCGTTAGCCTATGCTGCTCGTCTTGACATGGAGAGAATCTACGCGCGTTTGGATGGATCGCAAGAAATAGTATTGCTAGAAGCTGCCGACAAAGCGCAGTTGCGCAAGACACATCCCAAATACGTTCCAGACACAACTGCTGAAAAGATTTTTCTTGGTGCTGCGGTGATGGGCGTACTGGCGCTACTAATGCGCTAAGCGACAGTGATTGACGTTCTGGTCATCGGTGGCGGCAACGCAGCCCTGTGCGCCGCACTCACAGCCCGCGAAGCGGGCGCTTCTGTCATGTTGCTGGAAGCTGCACCGCGCGAATGGCGCGGTGGCAATTCTTCTCATACACGCAACCTGCGCTGCATGCATGATGCGCCGCAGGATGTGCTCACGGATGCTTACCCGGAAGAAGAGTTTTGGCAGGATTTGCTGAAAGTTACGGGCGGGAAAACCACTGAGAGCATGGCACGGCTGGCGATACGTGAAGGCAGCGGTAGCCGCGATTGGATGCGCAAGCATGGCGTGCGCTTTCAGCCATCGCTCTCGGGCACGCTGCATCTCTCGCGAACGAATGCGTTTTTCATGGGCGGTGGTAAGGCGCTGGTGAATGCGTATTACTTAAGCGCGGAAAAGCTGGGCGTGCAGATTCGGTATGACGCGGCGGTGGAGCGGATTGAGCTAGACCCTTCGACGGGCTCAGGGCGAACGGAATTCGTCGCGGCGCATTTGAAGAGCGGTGAACGCATTGAAGCCAAGAGCTGCGTGCTGGCCTGCGGTGGCTTTGAATCGAATCGCGAATGGCTGCGCGAAGCTTGGGGGCAAAACGCATTGGGCGAATGGCCGACGGACAACTTCGCAATTCGCGGCACGCGTTTCAACATGGGCGTGGTGTTGCGTGATCTGATGGATCAAGGCGCAGATTTGATCGGCGACCCGACGCAGGCGCATATGGTGGCGATTGATGCACGCGCGCCACTGTATGACGGCGGTATTTGCACACGTGTCGATTGCGTCTCGCTCGGCATCATGGTCAACCGCGATGCGCAGCGTTTTTATGACGAAGGCGAAGATTTTTGGCCGAAGCGCTATGCGATTTGGGGGCGCTTGGTGGCGCAGCAGTCAGGGCAGGTGGGGCATAGCATCATTGACGCGAAAGCTGTGGGGCGCTTCATGCCGCCGGTGTTCAAAGGCGCGAAGGCAGATACCTTGGAAGATTTGGCGCGGCAATTAGGTTTAGACGAAGCAGCTTTCCTCAAAACCGTACGCGAGTACAACGCGGCCTGCAAAGTCGGCAAGTTTGATCATTCCGTGCTTGACGATTGCCATACAGAAAACCTCACGCCCGCGAAGACGCATTGGGCGCTGCCGATCGACACCGCGCCTTTCTACGGCTACACGCTCAAGCCGGGCGTGACCTTCACTTATCTTGGCCTCAAAGTGGGTGAGAACACGGCTGTGCGCTTTGGCGGCATCGAATCACCCAACCTCTTTGCCGCAGGCGAGATCATGGCTGGCAATGTGCTCGGGCAGGGCTACACAGCAGGTGTGGGCATGACGATTGGCACAGCTTTTGGGCGGATTTCCGGCATGGAATCTGCGCGGAGTGCTATGAATTTAAGAGTGACTCAACGATGAGTACGATTGCACTCAATCAGCTCATCCAAGACGCTGCTGGCGCAGCCGAGCAAGAAGTCGCACGGCAAATGCAGATTTGCAATGCCTGCCGCTATTGCGAAGGCTTTTGCGCCGTCTTCCCCGCGATGACGCGCCGCTTGGATTTCACGCGCGATGATGTGCATTACCTCGCCAATCTCTGCCATAACTGCGGCGCTTGCCTGCATGCCTGCCAATACGCGCCGCCGCATGAGTTTGCTGTGAACGTGCCACAAGCCATGGCCAAGGTGCGCGTGAAGACCTATCAAGACTACGCTTGGCCGCAAGCTTTTGCAGGTGCGTACCAACGCAACGGCCTGGTGCTCAGCTTGGCGCTGGCCTTCGGGCTCGCTTTGTTTTTCTTAATTGCTGCCATGCTCAAACAACCGCTATGGCACGCGCCATCGCTCGGTGGCGCGGGCGGCAATTTCTACGCCGTGTTTCCGCATTCGCTGATGGCCAATGTGTTTGGCGCGGTGTTTGGCTTTGCATTGCTCGCACTTGGCATCGGCCTGCGAAACTTCTGGAAAACACAGAATTTAGAGCAAAAACAGTCAATCGCCGGCATAAAAACTGCGCGAGCAGCTATAAATTTAGGAGTAAAGAAAGAAGCAAAGATTGAGGCCACTCAAGCCGTACTCTCGCTCAAGTATCTAGACGGCGGCCACGGCGAAGGCTGCCACAACGAAGACGAAGCTTGGACCAAACTGCGCCGCGTCTTCCATCACTTCACCTTCTACGGCTTCATGCTCTGCCTCGCCTCTACCAGCGTCGCCACGCTGTACCACTACGCATTCAACTGGGTCGCGCCCTACGGTTATGCCAGCTTACCCAAGCTGCTCGGCATCACCGGTGGCATCGGTTTGCTCGTCGGTCCCGCAGGCCTCTTTTGGCTGAAAACAAAGCGCCACCCACTGCATGGAGACAAAGAGCAAAACCCCATGGACTACGGCTTCATCGCCCTACTCTTCGCAGTCAGCCTCACCGGCCTCGCCCTCATGCTCTGGCGCGATTCATCCGCCATGGCGCTGCTCCTTTGCATCCACTTCGGCAGCGTCATGGCCTTCTTCCTCACCATGCCCTACGGAAAAATGGCGCACGGCTTCTACCGCTGCGCCGCATTGCTCAAATTCGCCATCGAAAAGCGCCAGCCAAGCAACTTGAAGCTCTCTGCGGACTAATGCCGTAGGGCGCTAAGCAACGCGGTAACATTAGGGCATGTCTCGCCCTCAATTCACCGTCACCGTCCGCCCGCGATACCTGCCTGATCAATCCGCACCTAGCATGGGTGTGTTTGGCTTTGCTTATACCGTGACGATCACGAACACGGGCGACATTACTGCTCAACTGATCTCGCGCACTTGGAACATCAACGATGCCAACGGCGTGACAGAAAAGGTCAAAGGCCCTGGCGTGGTAGGCGAGCAGCCTACGCTCGCGCCCGGCGAGGCCTTCGAATACACCAGCGGCTGCCGCCTGCGCACGCCCACCGGCACGATGCATGGCCAATACCACTGCGTGGCCGACGATGGCACGCCTTTCAATGCGGATGTGCCGATGTTTGTGCTCGATGCGCTCAGCCATCTGGGCGGCAGGCCGACGCTGCACTAAGTAGTTAAGGTCAAGCGATTAAGCGTAATCCCTGAATGCAGAATAAGTCGTTGATTTCAAACAGGTATTTTTAGAAAAATAAGTGCATGGGTGAATTCGATCTGATTGAGCACTACTTTAAGAGCGCAGCTAAATCATCCGCTGGTGTGGATTTAGGTATTGGCGATGATTGCGCCTTGCTTGCACCCGCGCCGGGCATGCAGCTCGCCATCAGCTCTGACATGCTGGTGGAAGGCCGGCATTTTCTGAGCACAGTCAGCCCCGAGGCTTTGGGGCACAAAGCGCTGGCTGTGAATTTGAGCGATTTGGCGGCTTGCGGAGCGAAACCAGCAGCATTCACTCTGGCGCTCAGCCTGCCGCATGTCGATGAAGCTTGGCTCGCCGGCTTCTCGCGGGGGTTGTTCACCTTGGCTGATGCGCACGGCTGCGCCCTGATCGGCGGCGACACCACAGCCGGGCCGCTCAACATTTGCATCACCATCTTCGGCCATGTGCCTACTGGGCAAGCTTTGCTGCGCAGCGGTGCAAAAGCTGGCGACGATGTTTACGTGAGCGGTTTACCCGGCCAAGCGCGGCTCGCGCTAGAGGCATTTCGCGGCAACATTTCTCTTGAAGAGAAAGGCTTCGCGCTCACCCGCGAGCGCATGGAGCGCCCTACGCCTCGCGTCGCCTTGGGCCAAGCCCTGCGCGGCATCGCCAGCAGCGCTATCGATGTGAGTGATGGCCTGCTCGGCGATTTTGGCCATGTGCTCAAGGCCAGCCAGCTAGGTGCAGACATCGATTTAAGTGCTATTGATTCGATAGCTGCACATGCATATTTCTTCCCAGCTAGCAGCCGATTTGATCAAAAATTCCTAAGAAAAATGGTGCTTTCCGGTGGTGACGATTACGAGCTCGTTTTCACCGCACCAGCCTCAAAGCGCGAAGCCGTGCAAGCCGCAGCGCAAGCCACGCAAACGCACATCACGCGCATCGGCCAGACACAAGCCGCACCTGGTCTGCGTCTCCTAGAAGCCAACGGCGAACTAGCACCCAACGACTTTACCTCTTTCGATCACTTCAAAAGCTGATCACGCTTGCATCACGGTTTAGGCAACAACCTCGGCTTACCTTCCATATCAATCGCCACATAGGTCAGATTCGCATCCGTCACCTTCACGATCTGATCGGCTTGCCGCAGCCGTTGCGCATAGACCTCCACATGCACGGTGACTGACGTTGTACCCACGCGCACGACTTCGGCAAAGAAGCTGAGCAAATCGCCGATCTTCACGGGCTGCTTGAAGAGAAACTCATTGACCGCCACGGTAGCAATGCGCCCTTTGGCGATACGCGCCGGGATCACTGAGCCAGCCAAGTCAACCTGCGCCATCACCCAGCCGCCGAAAATATCGCCATTGGCATTGCTATCGCCCGGCATGGGAATGACCTTGAGCACCAGCTCTTTATCAGTGGGCATGGCCACCGATAGGATGGAATCGCTTGAGTTTGAAGACATGGGCACAATCTGACGGTAAACCCCAATGATATAACCGACGATGCGCTCTCTTGCCACCACACCTCCTGCGGCCTCGCCGACCACCCCCCAAACGCCCACCGAACGCTCCGACTGGCTCACCTTAAAACGCCTGCTGCCTTATCTGCTCGAATACAAATGGCGCGTGGCAGCGGCGCTGGCTTTCATGGTAGGCGCAAAAGTGGCCAATGTGGGCGTGCCGGTGCTGCTCAAAGAGCTGGTGGATGCGATGAGCTTCAAGCCAGGCTCGGCGCAGGCGATGCTGGTGGTGCCCATGGGGCTGTTGCTTGCGTATGGCTTGCTGCGCTTATCCACCTCGCTTTTTACTGAGCTCCGAGAGCTCGTTTTCGCGAAAGCCACGCAAGGCGCGGCTCGTTCGATTGCGCTGAAGACTTTCGAGCATCTTCATGCGCTCTCCCTGCGTTTTCATCTGGAGCGCCAAACCGGCGGCATGACTCGCGATATCGAGCGCGGCGTGCGCGGCATTGAATCGCTGATTTCTTACTCGCTGTATTCCATCATCCCCACGCTGATTGAGGTGGCGATGGTGCTCACCATCCTCGCGGTGAAATTCGACGTGTGGTTTGCGATCATCACGCTCGCGGCGCTGGCGCTCTACATCACCTTCACCGTGCTCGTGACGGAATGGCGCACAAAGTTCCGCAAAGAAGCCAATGAGTTTGATTCTGCGGCGCACACCAAAGCAGTAGATTCGCTGCTCAATTACGAAACGGTGAAGTATTTCAATAACGAGCAATTCGAAGCCAAGCGCTACGACGTGAGCTTGGAGCAACTGCGCAAAGCGCGCCTGAAAAGCCAAACGACTTTGTCGATGCTCAACACCGGCCAGCAACTCATCATCGCCGTGGCGCTCGTGGGCATGCTGTGGCGCGCCACGCAAGGCGTGGTCGAAGGCCGCATGACGCTGGGTGATCTCGTGATGGTCAATGCCTTCATGATCCAGCTTTATATTCCGCTTAACTTTCTCGGCGTGATTTACCGCGAGATCAAGCAGAGCCTCACGGATTTAGACAAGATGTTTGTGCTGATGGAGCGCGAGCGCGAAGTAGCAGATTCGCCCGATGCGCAAGCTTTGCAGCTCAACACATCACCCGCTGTGAGCTTCGTCAACGTCAACTTCGCCTATGAATCCACACGGCCGATTCTTCACGGCGTGAGCTTCGAGATTCCCGCTGGCAAAACGGTGGCCGTCGTTGGCGCAAGCGGCTCCGGCAAATCAACTTTGGCTCGCTTGCTCTACCGCTTCTACGACATCCAAAATGGCAGCATCCAAATCAACGGCCAAGACATCCGAAGTCTCACACAAGCCAGCGTACGCGCCAACATCGGCATCGTGCCGCAAGACACCGTGCTCTTCAACGACACCGTGGAATACAACATCGCCTACGGCAAACCCGGCAGCAGCCCCGAGCAGGTGAGGGAAGCCGCCAGAGCCGCGAGAATCCACGACTTCATCGCCTCCACGCCGCTAGGCTACGGCACGATGGTCGGCGAGCGTGGCCTCAAACTCTCCGGCGGCGAGAAGCAACGCGTGGCGATTGCCCGCACCTTGCTGAAAAACCCGCCGATCCTGATTTTTGACGAAGCGACCTCGGCGCTAGACACGACGAACGAACGCGCCATCCAAGCCGAGCTGCAAGGTGTGTCTGCCAATAAAACGACTTTGGTGATCGCCCACCGCCTCTCGACCGTCGTCGATGCCCATGAAATCTTGGTGCTCGATGCCGGCCGCATCATCGAACGTGGCACGCATTCAGCGCTCTTGGCCATGCAGGGCAGGTATGCGGCGATGTGGGCACTGCAGCAGTCGGCTTCTGAGTAAAAACTGCCCTTTGCCGGCATAGAAACTGCGCGAGCAGCTATTGTTTCTATAGCGTTCTGAGGGTTTCGTTTTGGATGCAGCGGCTACGAATTTGAAGCGTTGTGATTTGGGCATCCCCCTCCACGAATGTCCCCCGCGCTGGCCTTCGGCTGGCGCTCCTCCTTTATTTCGTTGCGGGAGATACCCAAATCACAACGCTTCAAACTCGCGGCCTGTTGGTGGTTCAAAAAATCACTTGCGGAGGAAACTCGCGCCGATCAAGCCACTTATCCTGCCGACTGTGGTTGGGCTATCCCCCGCAACGACCATATTGGGGGAATTCGGGCAAAGCCCGAAGGAGGACATTCGTGGAGGGGGATAGCCCAAGCGCAGTCGGCTCGCCCATACCTCAGCGCACAACCTAAAGAAAAGCACAAGATTTCAAGCAAAACAAGCACCTAGCCGGCATAAAACCTGCGCAAGTAGCTACAAATTTGATAGCGCATACAAAATTTGAGACAATAGAGGCTTAGGAAACCCTATGGACTACCCACAGATTTTTGACGTCATCGTCGTTGGCGGTGGCCACGCCGGCACGGAAGCTGCGCTGGCCAGCGCCCGCATGGGCTGCTCGACTTTGCTGCTTTCTCACAATATCGAGACGCTCGGCCAGATGAGCTGCAACCCGTCGATTGGCGGGATTGGCAAAGGGCATCTGGTGAAAGAGGTCGATGCCATGGGCGGCGCGATGGCGCTGGCTACCGACGAGGGCGGCATTCAATTCCGCATCTTGAACGGCTCCAAAGGCCCAGCCGTGCGCGCCACTCGGGCGCAAGCAGACCGCGTGCTCTACAAAGCCGCGATTCGCCGCATGCTGGAAAATCAGCCGAATCTTTGGCTGTTTCAGCAAGCGGTGGATGACTTGATCGTTGAAGGCGACAAGGTGGTTGGAGCCATCACGCAAGTTGGCATCCGTTTCCGCAGCCGCTCAGTGGTGCTCACTGCAGGCACTTTCCTCGACGGGAAAATTCACGTTGGCCTCAATAATTACGCTGCGGGCAGGGCAGGCGATCCGCCGGCCGTTTCCCTCTCAGCCCGCCTGAAAGAGCTCAAGCTCCCGCAAGGTCGCTTGAAAACTGGCACACCAGCCCGCATCGATGGCCGCAGCATTGATTACTCACAATGCCAAGAGCAACCGGGGGATGGGATGCCCGACGCCAGCGGCAACATCACTTCGAACATGCCCGTTTTCAGCTTCATGGGCAAAGCCGCGATGCACCCCCGCCAAGTGCCTTGCTGGATCACCCACACGAATGAGAAAACGCACGAGATCATAAGAAGCGGCTTTGACCGCAGCCCCATGTTCACCGGCAAGATCGAAGGCGTCGGCCCGCGCTATTGCCCCAGCGTGGAAGACAAGATCAACCGCTTCGCCGACAAAGAATCGCATCAAATCTTCTTAGAGCCCGAAGGCCTGACGACGCACGAGGTGTATCCCAACGGCATCTCCACCAGCCTGCCATTCGATATTCAATACGCCATGATCCGCACGATCAAAGGCTTGGAAAACGCCCACATCCTGCGCCCCGGCTACGCGATTGAATACGACTACTTTGACCCGCGCGAGCTGCGCAGCAACTTTGAAACCAAGGCGATTGACGGCTTGTTTTTCGCCGGGCAGATCAACGGCACGACAGGCTATGAAGAGGCTGCGGCGCAAGGTTTGTTTGCCGGAATCAATGCTGCGCTCAAAGTGCGCGCCCAAGGCTTTGGCGATGCCGCCAAATCTTCTGCTGGCTCGATCACTTACGAAGGTGCGCAGTGGCTCCCAGGTAGAGCCGAAGCCTATCTCGGCGTGTTGGTCGATGACCTCACCACCCAAGGCGTGACCGAGCCTTACCGCATGTTCACCAGCCGAGCCGAATACCGCCTGCAACTGCGCGAGGACAATGCCGATGCCCGCTTGACTGAGGTCGGCCGCAAGCTCGGCTTGGTCGACGATGCCCGCTGGGAAGCTTTCAGCCGAAAATTAGACGCTGTTTCACGTGAAACAGAGCGCCTGAAATCCACTTGGGTCACGCCCTCCAAGCTACCCGCAGCCGAGGCCGAGCGCGTGTTGGGCAAAGGCATTGAGCACGAGTACAACCTGTTTGAACTGCTGCGCCGCCCCGGCGTGGGCTACGAAGCCTTGGTCTCGCTCCAGCAAGACGGCAAGGCTCTAACGAGCGATACTGTTTCACGTGAAACACTGGGCGATCTGCGTGAGTCAGTCGTGGAGCAGGTCGAGATCGCCGCCAAATACAGCGGCTACATCGACCGCCAAAAAGACGAAGTCGCCCGCAGCGCTCACTATGAAAACCTGCGCCTACCCGTCGGCCTGGATTACACCCAAGTGCAAAGCCTCTCGTTCGAGGCTCGCCACAAACTGGCCAAACATCAGCCCGAAACCCTCGGCCAAGCCTCGCGCATCAGCGGCATCACACCGGCCAGCATTTCCCTCTTGCTGATTTACCTGAAAAAGGCTAAGTTCAAGGGGTTTAACAACAGCGCAAATGATGCGCAACCCAAGGCGGAAGCAGCCTAAAGTTGCGGGATTTGCGCACAGACACATGCGCATCAAAACAAGCCAACTCGGATTTTTAACGCCCCGCAGCATCGCGGTGATCGTGATACTGCTAGCCATGCTGCTGATCCCGCTGTGGTGGCTGAGCGGTAAATCTGAGCGTGCGGCCGATGAATTGGCCAAAGAAAAAGCAATTGCTCAAGGCCCGGCTAACGCCAGCCCGCCGGTCACAACACCCGTCCCAGTCAACAATCCCGAGGCCTTCGGCATGACCTGGGGGCAAGTCGCTGACGACAAACTTCCCGCCGATGCTGTGATGATGAGCTGTCACGGCCAGCCGCGCGATAGCATCAGCCAAGCGCATGAGGGCAGTTGCAACCCATACAAAGGCGATAGCTCTTGCCGCTTGGTGCTACCCGTGCTGTGTTACCAACAAACCGCGCCCATCGGCCAGTTTGCGAGCACTCAGCCCGTCGCCGGCTTCGTGCTTGCGTCCGCTGCCGAGGCTACCGCCCGTTGCGAAAAAGAGCTCGGCACAGGCTGGCGCATGGCCGAACACCACGACGGCGGCGGCTGGAGTCTGACGGCGCAGCGAAGCAGCCAGCTTGACACACGCCTACGCCATTGGGTGCATATCAACAATCAGCCAGGCAATTGCTGGAACAACAAACCATGAAGAGGTTTCACGTGAAACACTTATCCGCCTTCGCCTTATTGGCCTTGCTCCTCACGCTTTGTCTGCCTGCAAACGCTCAGAAAATCTACCGATGCACCAACGCAAGCGGTGGCGTCACCATCAGCGACACCCCTTGCACTGGCGGGCAGGGCGGCGAAATCGCGGTCAAGCCATCGGGCGGAGCAGGCAGCCCACCACCGAAAGTCGATCCACAAAAGGATTCACAACCCAGGGGCGCGATGGACAAACGCCTGGCCGAATACGAGGCCATGCTCAGCCCCGAATGCCGCCGCGCTCGCCAAGCGTTTGAAGCCAAAGCGCGTGAGAAGGGCGGCATGGATGAGTTGATGAAAGAGGGCAACCCAATTTCTAAGGCTTGGGAGGCTTGCCAATTCGCAGCCACTGAGGCCATCGGCAAACAAAATGCCAAAGACCGAGAGAAGGCCGAAGCTGAGGAACGCAAGCGCCGCGAGCAAGAGAAGATCGCTCAGCAAAAATCTGAGTGCGCCACCAAACAGCGCGTGCTGGATGAGCGCCGGCCTCGCTTGGCACAGCTGAGTGAATCAGATCGCGCAGCTTTCCGTGTAGTAGAGCAAGATATGGCGATCAACTGCCGCTAGTGCTTGTTTCACGTGGAACATCACGATAGCCGCCTACAATCCCCAGCTTGAAACCCGATCTCGCCACCCTTCAAACCGCCGCCCAAGAGCTCAGCATTCCGCTCTCAGCGTCTCAATCTCAGCACCTACTGGCCTACCGCGACTTGATCGCCAAGTGGAACAAGGTCTATAACCTGACCTCGCTGCGCGATCCGGCGCAAATGCTAGTCACTCACATCATCGATTCGCTGGCCGCAGCGCCACCCCTTCAAAAATATCTGAAACACGCCGGGATCACCCATTGCCGCCTGCTCGATGTCGGCTCCGGCGGCGGGCTGCCCGGCGTGGTTTTGGCCACAGTTGTCGATGGCTTGAATGTGACCTGCGTGGATACGGTTGGCAAAAAAGCCGCTTTCGTGCAGCAAGCCGCCAACGAGCTGGGTTTGAAAAATCTTAGTGGCGTACATGCGCGGGTTGAGGAGCTGAAAGCCGAGCCTTTTGACGTGATCACCAGCCGCGCCTTTGCCTCTCTCCTAGATTTCGTGCAACTCACACGGATGCACCTCAAGCCGGGCGCAGTATGGATGGCGCTCAAAGGCAAACACCCCGAGGATGAAATTGCCGATTTGCCCGCCGACATTGATGTGTTTCACGTGGAACAACTCAGCGTGCCGGGGCTTGATGCGCAGCGTTGTATGCTTTGGATGACATTAAAGACTTGATCATGATTTTTCGCAAACTCTTCACTGCTGGTCTGCTGTGCATCACAAGCTTGGTGGCCAGCGCGCAAACCGATCCCGCCAAGCAGCCGCTTGCACCCGTCGCAAGCATCGATCTCCAGCGCTACCAAGGCCTGTGGTATCAACTCGCCCTGTATCCCAATCGCTTCCAAAAATTCTGCGCCTCCAACACCCGCGCGCAATATGCGCAGCAGCCGGGCGGCACGATCCAAGTCACCAACCAATGTCGGGGTGAAGACGGCAAAGACGTGCAAGCCATCGGCCAAGCGCGCGCCGCGCGAGTCACCATTCTCTCTGGTGGCCAGCTTACCCCACCGCAGCTGCAAGTGAGGTTCGCACCCGAATGGCTCTCATGGCTGCCTTTCGTTTGGGGCAACTACTGGGTGATCCAGCTTGCGCCTGATTACCGCTATGCCGTCGTCGGCGAGCCCAGCCGCGAATTCCTCTGGATACTCGCCAGGGACACACAGCTCAGCCCCGCTGACTGGTCCACGATAGAGGCTCGCCTCAAAGAGCAGGGCTATGATCCGGCAAAGTTGGTGCGAGAAAAGCATTTGCCCTGAATTCAATCGCTATGAAATTAGTAGCGCTTCCCGCAGTTTCTATGCGGGCAATCCATTGATTGGGTTCTAAAAACATGCCCAATCACTTACCAAACAGCCTCTCTTTCAAGCTCCCCAGCTTCTGAGCTGCTTTATCGCCCATCTTCGCCCCAGCGCCTGTGCCGATCACGGGTGCGATCACGGAGCCAATCGCGCCGCCAATCATCGCGCCTTTGGTGGGTGCGACTGTGGGCGCGGCCGTGGTGCCACCGATCTCTAGCGGAATGCCCACCCATTGACCCACCGTTTTATCCACCACTTGGCCGACTTTGCCATCGCCCGCTGTTAAATCCACATCCACTTTGCCATTCAAAGCACGCGGCGCGCCGGGGCTGGCTGCCGCACCGATGCTCACAGCACCACTGGCTTTCAAGATACTGGATTTGGCTTGCAAGTCGGACAGCGCGATTTGCATCGGCGCACCAGAGCCACGCGTGGCGAGATTGCCACTCAACTCCTGCAGCGCCGTCTCGCCACCACGCGAGATGCCCAGTGTGCGCACCGCTTTGGCCAAATCCACGCCCTTGAGCACTGCGTTGCTGACATTGAATTGCGTTTGCGTCTGCAGCGCAGCGCCAATACCTGCCAGCTGAGCCGCTTGTGCGTCCAAGGTCGTCGTGCCCTGCAGGCGTCCCGCCATGCGCTGGCGTGCACCGGGCAGCTGGGCTAGTTCCACGCCACTCGTTGCGAGCTCACCGCGAAGCTGCCAGCCGGTTTTGCCATCTTTGGAAGCCAGCCGCAGCGGCCCGCGCACTGAGCCACCGGCTAATTGCAAATTCAGATCCATCTGATTGCGCGCCGCATTGAGGCTGACATCGCCAGAGAGCGAGAGTGATTCACCCGCGCCAGAAATCCAGACCACACCATCGAGCCGCGTGCGCTGCGGGATCGCGAGCAAGCCCACGATCACAGCAGCACTTTCGCTCATTTTTTCTTCTGTTTTTAAAGTTTTTTGAGCCGTTACCCGGCGTATTTGTTGGCCATCGCGCTCTGCTTTTAATAGCGCCTCAGAAATCTGATCGAACCCCTTTTGCGGCAAGCTCAAGCCACGCAGCGTGAGCGATTCCACTTCCAGCTCACGCGCCGCACCACCTAGCCCCAGCAGCTTGCGCCACGCCGGCCTCAGCTCCATGCGCTCGGCAGCGAGCGGGGTCTGCGTCGCAATCTTCAGGTCACTCACCGCCACCGATGGCCAAGGAAACACAGAGAGCGAAAGCTTGGAGAGTGTCACCGGCACGCCCAGCTTCTCGGTTGCCAAGGCCTGCACACGCTCACGCGGCCCATCGCCCGAAAGCCACCAAGCCAGTGCGCCGGCAGCTGCAGCAAAGACAAGTGTCAAGGCGAGCAGGGCGCTCAGGAAGAATTTCAAAGTACGTCGCATTCATGCATTGTGCCGCGCGAGCAGGGTTTGCGCATTCCCGCTACGATGCGTTTCCACTCTTTCTTATCAAGCCACCCCATGAAGCTCTACTACTCCCCCGCCGCCTGCTCCCTCGCCCCCCACATCGCGCTCATTGAAGCTGGCATTAAGTTTGACGCCGTGCTCGCAAGCACCAAAACCCACAAGCTCGCCGATGGCACAGATTTCTACAGCATCAATCCTCTCGGCTATGTGCCCGTGCTAGAGCTGGATGACGGCACACGCCTGATGGAAGGCGCAGCCATCGTGCAATACATCGCCGATCTCGCGCCCGAGAAAAAACTCGCCCCAGCCAACGGCACGATGGATCGCTACAAACTGCAAAGCCTGCTGCATTTCATCTCCACCGAAATCCACAAAGGCTTCGCCCCCTTGTTCAAACCCGGCATGCCCGAGGAGGCCAAGCAAATGGCCAAAGACAGCCTGGCCAATCGCCTCAAATGGGTCGATGGTGAACTCGCCGGCAAACAATTCCTCATGGGCGACACCTTCACCGTCGCCGATGGCTACCTCTTCAACGTCACCAACTGGGCAGCTTTTGTGAAAGTGGATATCTCTTCGTTCACCAACCTTTTGGCTTTCCGCGAAAGAGTGGCCGCTCGCCCTGCCGTGCAGCAGGCCATGAAGGCAGAAGGGTTGATCAAATAAACCATCGTCGCAACAAAAGAAAAGGCGCTGGATTCAGCGCCTTTTTCATTTCTGGTGCGTGATCACAAATTCGGCGCAAGCAGCCTTTGCAATTGCTCTTCAGTCTCACCGCGTCGCGCGGCTAAATCTTTGAGCTGATCTTCGCCGATTTTGCCAACGTTGAAGTATTGAGCTTCTGGGTGAGAAAGCATGAAACCGCTCACGCTAGCTGCGGGCGTCATGGCCAGGCTTTCGGTGAGCGCCATGCCGATGTCTTCGCATTGCAGAGCTCGGAACATATCCCGTTTGGGGGAATGATCAGGGCAAGCGGGGTAGCCGGGGGCAGGGCGGATGCCCTGGTATTTCTCGGCGATCATGTCTTCGTTGGTCAACGATTCGTTCGCGGCATAGCCCCAGAGATCGGTGCGCACGCGGTGATGCAGCATTTCTGCGAAGGCTTCGGCCAAGCGGTCTGCCAAGGCTTTGAGCATGATGGCGCTGTAGTCGTCTAAGTCGTCGGTGAAGAACTTTTCTTTCTTCTCTACGCCGATACCAGCTGTGACTGCGAAGATGCCGATGTAGTCTTTGCCGTTAGGCGCAATGAAGTCACTCAAGCAGCGACTCGGCCGCATCACGCCGTCAATCATTTGCTTCTCGGTTTGCTGGCGCAGGCCATGCCATGTCATGAGCTTTGTGCTGCGTGATTCATCGGCGTAGATTTCAATATCGTCGCCCACGCTGTTGGCCGGATACAAACCAATCACGCCATTGGCCGTGAGCCAGCGGCCTTCGATCAGGCGTTGCAGCATGCGTTTGCCATCGCTGAAAACTCTTTGCGCTTCCGTGCCCACGATCTCATCTTTCAGAATCTCGGGGAAGGGCCCAGCCAGATCCCAAGTCTGGAAGAAAGGGCCCCAGTCGATGTATTTAGCGAGCTCCGTCAAATCAAAATTCTTGAAGAGGCGGCGGCCGATGAATTTGGGCACGGGTGGCGTGTAGGCCGTCCAATCCAGTGGCGTTTTGTTGGCCCGAGCCTTGGCCAGCGGCCACATCGGCGTTTGCTTCTTGTTCGCATGGAGCTTGCGCACATTGTCGTAATCGGCATTGAGCTCGTTGATAAATTTGGTGGCTTGATCCGAGAGCAAGCTCTGCGCCACGCCCACACTGCGCGAGGCATCGGGCACATAGACCACCGGCCCTTCGTAATGCGGCGCGATCTTCACGGCGGTGTGAACTCGTGAGCACGTCGCCCCACCAATCAACAGCGGAATCTTCTTGATGCGGAAATGATCATCCTTCTGCATCTCAGCCGCTACATATTGCATCTCTTCTAAAGACGGAGTGATGAGCCCAGAGAGCCCGACGATATCCGCGCCTTCCACTTTGGCTCGCGCCAAAATCTCATGACAAGGCACCATCACGCCCATGTTCACCACATCAAAGTTATTGCATTGCAAAACGACGGTAACGATGTTCTTGCCAATGTCATGCACATCGCCTTTCACCGTGGCGATGATGATCTTGCCCTTGGTGCGCACATCTTGCCCCGCCGCTTCCATGCGCAGCTTTTCTTCTTCGATGTAGGGAATCAAATGCGCCACGGCCTGCTTCATCACGCGCGCAGATTTAACGACTTGCGGGAGAAACATCTTGCCCTGCCCAAACAAATCGCCCACCACATTCATGCCGTCCATCAGCGGCCCTTCAATCACATGCAGCGGCCGCCCGCCCGTGGCCTTGATGGCTTGGTAGCTCTCTTCTGTATCCACCACAATGAAATCTGTGATGCCATGAATCAGCGCATGCGCCAAGCGGCCGTTCACATCTTTCTCACGCCAAGCGAGTTTCGTGGTTTCGTCTTTCGCTGCGCCCTTCAAGCCTTCAGCGGCTGCCACGAGTTTCTCGCCAGCATCTGGATCGCGGTTCAACACCACATCTTCCACCAGAGAGCGCATCGCCGGATCAATCTGCTCATACACACCCAGCTGCCCAGCATTCACAATGCCCATATCCATCCCGGCCTGAATCGCGTGATAGAGAAACACCGTATGAATCGCCTCGCGCACATGATCGTTGCCGCGAAATGAAAAGCTCACATTGCTCACGCCGCCCGAGACTTTTGCGCCCGGCAAATTCTGCTTGATCCAGCGCGTGGCTTCGATGAAGTCCACAGCGTAATTGTTGTGCTCTTCAATGCCGGTGGCAATCGCAAAAATATTCGGATCAAAAATAATGTCTTCCGGCGGAAAGCCCACTTCATCCACCAGCACGCGATACGCCTTCTCGCAAATCTCAATCTTGCGCGCATAGGTATCAGCCTGGCCTTTTTCGTCAAACGCCATCACCACCGCAGCAGCCCCGTAGCGGCGCAGCAGATTCGCTTGGTGCTTGAAAGCTTCCACGCCTTCTTTCATCGAGATCGAATTGACGATGCCCTTGCCTTGAATGCAGCGCAGCCCCGCCTCGATCACGCTCCATTTGGAAGAATCAATCATGATCGGCACGCGCGCAATATCTGGCTCGCTCGCAATCAGCTGGAGAAATTTCACCATCGCCGCTTGGCTATCGAGCATCGCCTCATCCATGTTGATGTCGATGATCTGCGCGCCGTTTTCCACCTGCTGGCGCGCTACGGCCAGCGCTTGCTCGTATTCGCCATTCAAGATCATGCGGGCGAAGGCTTTAGAGCCCGTCACATTGGTGCGCTCACCCACGTTCACAAACAACGTGCCTTGCCCAATCTTCACTGGCTCTAGGCCAGAAAGCATCATGGGAGGAACTGATTGGAAAGAAGTTGCGTTAAGTGCAGTATCAGACACGGGGCTCACCTGAACAAAAGTATTCATTGGGTGAGCGCCGTTCGACATAGATCGTCTCCAAGCCTGACAAATCTAGAGCAAATTTGCTGCAACGCTCCTTGGAGGAGTATGATTTTACCTCTATCGCTATAGTTATGTGCCATGTTTAAAAAGCTCTTCACACGCCCCGCCGACGCCTTCCGCGAGACCGAGCAGCAAACCGTTATCGACGAAGAGCTGCAAGATCGTATGCAAAAAACCGAAGGCTCCAACAGTGCAGAGCTGGCCGCCGTTTTGCTCGCTGCACCAGCCGCCATGATGCGCCTCACGCTCGATGAGGCGCGCATCGTGGTAAGTTTCATGGAGCCACGCAAATTCCCTGTCGGTACCATCTTCATTCAAGAAGGCGACAAGAACAATACCGACTACATGGTGCTCGTGCTCGATGGCGAAGTCACTGTCGAAAGCATCACCGTAAGCCGCACCACGCCCGTGACCACGGCCGTGCTTGGCTCAGGCAGCATCTTGGGCGAGATGGGCATCGTCGATGGCGAGCCACGCTCAGCCACCTGCACCGCCACCAGCAACGTGCGTGCAGCGATCTTCACACGCGAAAGCTTGGAGCAGCTCATCACCCAGCATCCCTCCATCGGCGCAAAATTCATGATGTCCGTCGCCTTGCGAATCGCCCAGCGCCTGCGCGACACCGCAGACAAACTCAAGCTCTACACCCAGCTCACCCAGGCCATGCAGCAAGAGATTGATCGCTTGATGCCAACCTAAGCCATTTACTCCTGATTTAATAGCGCTCTTCGCAGATTCTATGCCGGCAATCAGCCGGTTCGGCTCAAAATCCCTGCATACACAGGCGCTGCGCCACGCGCGTAAAATATGGGTATGAGTACACAAGAAGTCGTCCGCGAAGCGCAAACTGCTGAGAATTACAACCCTTTAGCCAAGCAAAAGGCCGGGGCCAAGCTCTCTCGCATTCCTATCAAGGTAGAGCAGGGCGAGCTCCTCAAAAAGCCCGATTGGATTCGCGTCAAAGCCGGCAGCCCCAGCACCCGCTTCTACGAAATCAAGCAAATCCTGCGTGAGCACAAGCTGCACACCGTTTGCGAAGAAGCCAGCTGCCCCAACATCGGCGAATGCTTTGGCAAAGGCACAGCCACCTTCATGATCATGGGCGACAAATGCACCCGCCGCTGCCCCTTCTGCGATGTCGGCCACGGCCGCCCCGATCCGCTCGATGCGGACGAGCCGCTGAACCTCGCCAAAACCATCGCCGCGCTCAAGCTCAAATACGTGGTGATCACCAGCGTAGACCGTGACGATTTGCGCGACGGCGGCGCCGCCCATTTCGTCGCCTGCATCGAAAAAACCCGCTCTCTCTCCCCGCAAACCACCATCGAAGTGCTCGTGCCCGATTTCCGTGGCCGCGATGATCGCGCGCTAGAAATCCTGAAGGCAGCCCCTCCCGATGTGATGAACCACAACCTAGAAACCGCCCCGCGCCTGTACAAACAAGCCCGCCCCGGCAGCGATTACGCTTTCTCCTTGAACCTGTTGAAAAAATTCAAAGCCCTGCACCCCAAGGTGCCTACCAAGAGCGGCATCATGGTTGGCCTCGGCGAGACGGATGAGGAAATCCTGCAAGTGATGCGCGATATGCGCGAGCACAACATCGACATGCTCACCATCGGCCAATACCTCGCCCCATCTAACTCGCATTTGCCCGTCAAACGCTACGTCCATCCCGATACCTTCAAAATGTTTGAAGCAGAAGCCTACAAAATGGGCTTCACGCATGCGGCAGTCGGCGCGATGGTGCGGTCTAGCTATCATGCGGATAAGCAGGCTGAAGGCGTGCTGGCGCAGGCTTAGTATCTATTCGATTATTTATCGGATATTTGACAAAAATCATTGCCTGATAGATACTTACGATAAAAGTATCTATCAATGAATCTATCAAAAATTGATCTTTCAGAGGCTGTAGTTGCATTGCTCGCGCGTGGTGAGCCGCTAACTGCTGCGCAATTATCCGCAGCCACAGGCAAAAGCCAGCCCAGCATCTCGGGGGCTTTGAAGGAGCTAGGAGATCGTGTGCATCGCATCGGCGCGGCGCGGAGTACGCGATATGCACTGAACAAAGACATTCTGGGCTTGCAAGCGGAGCAAGATCTCTTATGGACAGATGCGCAAGGCAACACACATGTTTTGGGGCGACTCACGCATCTACATGGCAACTTGCTACACACCCAAGTCGGCCAGCAAGAATGGTTCACACAAGCGCAACTGCCTTGGTTTTTGCTACCTATCCGACCACAGGGCTACCTTGGGCGGCAGTTAGCGCAACACTTCCCAGGCTTT
Source organism: Comamonadaceae bacterium (assembly GCA_013297925.1). Taxonomy (GTDB): domain Bacteria; phylum Pseudomonadota; class Gammaproteobacteria; order Burkholderiales; family Burkholderiaceae_C; genus JANMDU01. The sequence goes on along the minus strand of JAAFJC010000001.1, from coordinate 88,654 downwards.
CCATCGAGTCCTGAGGCATGGTCAAGTGAGCAGGTTTTGTATGCAGCAGCTCAGCAGTCTTTAGATCCACCTGGTGCCATCAGTCTTGGGAAGCCGAGCTTTCAAGGTTCGCTACCGATAGCCACTTTGCACATGCCCGACCTACTAAATCAGTTTGAATTTCTAATTCAACGCGATGCAAGTCTGCCTATTGCGCGCTCAAGCGCTGGAGGCGAGCAACCTAAGTTCACTACCCTTTTTCCTGGCACGAATACGGTTCACCATCTCGTTAAATTCTCTCCGCCGAATGCCACGCCTTTCGGCAAGAGATGGCGCGCGCTGCTCATGCTGGAGCATCTCGCCAATCAAATTCTCATACCGCATGACGTCGCTTGTGCTCAAACGCAGATACTGACTAACGATGTACGCACCATGCTCAGTTCAGAGCGTTTTGACAGGCACAGCACACATGGAAAATTACACGTCGTCGCCATCGCTGCACTGCATGATGAGTTCGTCAAAGGAAGTTGGACAAACTGGGTCATCACCAGCGAAGCCCTCGCCAAACAAGGCTTGATCTCTGCGCAAGAGCTCAGCCACGTTGCACAAATCTTCGCCTTCGGCCACTACATCGGCAACACCGATATGCACTCAGGCAATCTCTCCTTTTTCGTGGATGATGTGATCAAACCAAAGATTCGCCTCGCACCCGTTTATGACATGCTGCCGATGATGTGGAAGCCAGATCCCCATCATGGCTTGAGCGATAGCCCCGTGCGCCAGCAATTCATGCCCACAGGCTTCGCCGTCGAGCAAGAGCAAGCCAAGCAATGGGCAATTGAATTCTGGGAGCAAGCCGCAACGCTTGACATCGGCGCTGACCTACAAGCCGCAAGCACAGAGAGCGCTCGCCGGCTCAAAACGAATTTCGCAGGTTTGTAGATCATGCAGATCATCAACACCTGCACCAGTTGCCAGCAGCCCCTCAAAGAAGTCGCGCTTGAAGGGCATTATGGGCAGAGCGTCGTTGCGGATATCTGCGGTAATTGCCATCTCGTGTGGTTTGATGCGTATGAATCCGTGCGCTTATCGGGGCTGGGCTGGGTCGGCCTGCTGCGCGAGATGATCGCCATGCCACGCGCTTCGCAAAATGTGCCTCCGCAGATGCAATGCGTGCGCTGCCATGGCAGCTTGAAGGCGGTGCGCAATCTCACGCGCTTTGGGCGCACGGCGGCGCAAGAATGCGAGCGCGGGCATGGGCACTATCAAGGCTTTGCGCTGCTGCTGGCAGAGCGTGGCCTCGTGCGCACTTTAAATTCGCGTGATCTCGCCGCATTGAAAACAGAAAACACGCCGCCCAGTTGCCTCAACTGCGGCGCGCCCGTGGAAAACGTGCCCAAAGAGCTCTCCGGCCAAACGCCCGTCTGCAGCCATTGCGACACACCGCTGATGCTCTTTGATTTGCCCCGTCTCACGCAAGCCCTGCTCGTGCGCCATGGTGATGCGCTGCAAATCGATGAGCCGCGCCAGCAATTAGCCATCGCCTGCAGAGGCTGCGGCCAGCCGCTTGATGCGACGCAAGACACGAGCTGCGAGACCTGCGGTCATGTGGTGGCCATGCCCAGCATGAGCGCTGTGTTGCCGCTGCTCGATCAAGTCGAACCCATTCTCAAGGGCATGCAGCCACGGCAAGCCAAGCCTTGGGGCGACAAACTCAAAAACATGAAAGGCGATGCCAGTGCCACGCAGTTGCATCGCTGGTTCCGGCATACATGGGATGTTTTTTCTTCAGGCACCCATCGCTACGGTGAAGCACACAGCGTCGTGAACTGGATCGGTTTCATCGCGGTGACGCTTCTGCTTTATTGGCTGTTTGGTTGACAACGGTATGAAAAAATTCTGGTGGCTCGCTGCCGCCACCACTCTCGTCGTTACGTCGTTTTCCATGTTCGGCCCGGTGCTGGCCGTGCTCTTGCAGCAGCGCGGCATGGGTACTGCGGCTGTGGGCGCGTTTGCCATGATTCCGTTTGCTTGCATCGCGCTGCTCATTCCCATCATGCCGCGCATCTTTGCGCGCTTTGGGATTGGGCGGGTGTATCTGCTGGGTATGGCGCTGGAATCCGTGTGTACGCTGGGCTATATCGCTTTCATTGATTCGCCGAATGCCTTTGCTTGGTGGTGCGCGAGCGCGGTGTTTGGCGGTATTGGCGCTGCGGCTGTGTGGAATGCGACTGAGGCTTTACTCGCTGAACATGCGCCCCAAGATCAGCGCGGCAAGGTGATGGGGCTGTATCAAACGGCGCTGGGCGCGGCGCTGGCGGCTGGCCCCTTCGTGCCCGCGCTTCTGGGCTGGTCACCCAAGGTCACATTGACCGCAGCCGTGATCGTGCAATTCGCCGCACTCGGCATCGCCTTGCGCTTGAAGCTCACACAAGCGGAGCACACCCATGTTCACCATGAAGACACGCAGCAAATCGGTAGCACGTGGCAAGCCGTGCGCCTCGTGCCCGCGCTCGTGCTGATTGCATTTGCAGGTGGCGTGTTTGAAGCGGGCCTCTCCAGCATCAGCGCAGCCAACGGCGCGGCGCTGGGCCTCACACTGGCGCAAGCTTCAAGCATCGTTGGCGCACTCGGCGTAGGCAGCTTCGCGTTTCAATATCCAGCTGGCTTAGCTGCTGATCGCTTTGCGCCGCAGCGTGTGTTTGGCTTCGCAGGAGCGATTCTGCTGGTAGCAAGCATCGCGTTTGCAGCCTCCGCCCATTTCACATGGCTGCTCTACGCTACAGCCGTCATCTGGGGCGGCATCGGCGGCGCGCTTTACACGCTCACCATGATCCGCGTGGCGCATCATTTCGACGCTCGCATGGGCGCGCAAGCCGTGGCCTCGGGCACAGCGGCCATGATCACGGGCTACACACTGGGCGGCGCAGTGGGGCCATTGATCAGCGGGGCATCGCTGCAAGTCTTCGGCGCTTGGGGCTTATCCCTTTGGTTGGCTGTGCTGTCTGTGGCGGTGTTGCTGGCGAGCTTCAAAACCGGAAAAGCGGCCGTAAATTAGTCAGAAACCGCTGCTTGCCGGCATAGAATATGCGCAAGCAGCTATAAATTGTGTAGCACTTAAGGCCTACAACTTATGTCAACACCGCCCTCCATCCTGATCTTTGCAGGCTCCAGCCGCGTCAACTCCTTCAATCGCAAGCTGGCCAAAGAAGCTGCGCGTTTGGTGCGCGATGCCGGTGCAAGGCCCACCTATATTGAGCTGCAAGATCTCAATATCCCGCTCTACAACGCCGATCTCGAAGCGCGCGGCACACCGCGCGATGTGATCCGCCTCAAAGAGCTGATGCACGGCCATGCTGGCTGGATCATCGCCAGCCCCGAATACAACGGCAGCTACACCGCCCTTCTAAAAAACACCATCGATTGGGCAAGCAGCCCCGCCATCGCCGGCGCGGAATGCAGCGCGCTAGAAGCTGATACCTGGAAAAACGGTACCAAGCCCTTCACAGGCAAAGTGGTGGGTCTGCTCTCCGCCTCACCTGGCGGCTTAGGCGGCCTGCGCAGCTTGGATCATCTCGCGCCCTTGCTGCGCAATCTGCATTGTTGGCTCGCTCCGCAGCAGTTTGCTTTGGGCAAAGCAGCCGATGCGTTTGATGCGCAAGGCCATCTTAAAGATGCCAGCGCGGAAGCAAAGGTCAAAGCTGTCGTCAACGAAGTCATCTTTGGTGCCAGCAGACTGGCTCAGTTGTAAGACTTTCGACCCACAAAACAATTGGCACTGACACTGCCGAGACTTTATTCGGGCTTGCACGCATTGAGTTTGCGCGCGTATTGCGCTTGAATCATGCTTTTCATCTGCGTGCAATCATGGCCAAATCCCCATCTTTCTCCCCCCGCAACACTCATCGCCGCACCCTGATCACCGCTGGCGCAGCCACAGGCATTGCAGGCATCGGCGCTGGCTGGTGGCTCGCGCAGCCGCCGAAATTGCAGCAGCGCGTCACGCCGCAGCTCCCAGCCGGAAAGCAAAGCAGCAAGGGGCTCAACATTCTCTTGGTGATGACCGATCAAGAGCGCTTCGATCTCCCCGCAGCGCTCCCGCTGCCGGGCCATGATCGCCTACGCGAGCGCGGAAGCACGTTCACGCAGCATCAAGTCAACACCACACCTTGCAGCCCCTCGCGCTCCAATCTTTACTTCGGCCAACACACGCAGCACACAAGGATGACGGTCAATCTCGGCGTCTATCCCGAGCCGCAGATCCCCGCCGCCATGCCCAGCCTCGGCCACTACCTGCGCGCCAACGGCTACTACACCGCCTACAAAGGCAAATGGCATCTCTCCGAGTTGCGCGCGCATTACGAGCTCACCTATGGCCGCTATCCCAGCGCAGTGGATGCGCTGGAGCCCTTCGGCTTTTCAGATTTCAATTTCGATGGCGATCCCCATGGGTCAACTTGGACGGGCTTTAAGTTTGACGGCCAGATCGCCAATGAATCTGCCAAATGGCTGCACACCAAAGGCAAGGCGCTGGGGCAAGACAAGCCTTGGTTCCTCGCCGTCAATTTCGTCAACCCGCATGATGTGATGTATTACGCCAGTGGCGAAGATCAAATCAAAAGCCGCGTCCACCGCGACTATCTCTCGCCCATCTTGCCTGCGCCTGTAACGAAACCGTATGACAAGCTTTGGGATCTGCCGCTCCCCGCCAACCACAAAGCCGATTTAAAAAGCAAACCTTGGGCGCATGCGAACTACAACGATTTTTGCAACTTCGCTTTCGGCAAAGTGCCCGCCACCGAAGAGGCTTGGAAAGCCTATCAAAGCTATTATTTCAATTGCCTGCGCGATGTCGATAGCCATCTCATGACCGTGCTCGACGCATTGCAAGCCAGCGGCCAAGCGGATAACACCATCGTCATCTTCACAGCCGATCATGGCGAGATGGCCGGCGCGCAAGGCCTGCGGCAAAAGGGCCCTTTCATGTATCAAGAAAATGTGCGCGTGCCCTTCATCATCCGCCATCCCGATGCCAAGCATGGCCATCAAACGGCCGCGCTATCGAGCGCAGTAGATCTCGTGCCCACTGTGCTGGAGATGGCAGGCATCCCGCAGCAAAAATTACAAGAGCTCTATCCGCAGCTCGCCGGCGTGAGCGTCGCAGCAGCCGTCGCCAAACCCGATGCGCAAACCGAGCGCACATCGCGCGGCGCGCTCTACAACTACAACACCCTGCATTACATCGACAGCGAATTCGTCCACAAAGTCGCGCAAAGCGGCATCAGCGCAGATCGCTTCTTGCCCCTCAGAGCAACCATAGCCATCGGCCAGCCGCTCAGCAAACGCAGCAATCCCGCGTTCTTCCGAGGCATCCACACCGGCTCATACAAATTCGCCCGCTACTTCCAGCCAGCGCAGCACCACACCCCCACCGATTGGGAAACCCTCTCCAAACACAATCAGCTCGAGCTCTACGACACCAAAGCCGATCCGCAAGAGGTCAACAACTTGGCTTCAAAAATCACCCCCGAGACCCAAGCCCTCATCCTCAAGATCAATACCCAGCTCAATGCCCTAGTCGCCAAAGAAGTCGGCAAAGATCTAGGCGATGAGCATCCCGGCCCAGGCTTTTTGAAGCGTTTGTGAATTCAGAAAGCCTGCGCCTTGGGCAAACCGATACAAATATAGACGCTACAAAAACAGTAGCTGCGCGCGCATATTCTTTGCCGGCGATCAGCCATTTTCTTCATAAAAAAGGCTCTTGAACTGCCCCCCACTTTGCGTTACGCTTCGCGAAATGAACCACCACCTCATCGCCCTCTGCCTCACAGCATTCAGCCTCGCCAGCCACCCCAGCGCCGCCGCGCAAACCACACCCGCTGCCAACGATCTGCAAGCTGAGATCGTTACCGTCTCTGTTAGAGGCGCGGGCTTGTTGGGCGATACCGATATGCCCGTTCACGTCTTCAAGCCCACGCTCACTCAGCCCAATGCCGGCGCGGGGCCATGGCCTGTCGTCATCTTCTCGCATGGCCGCGCCGGCACGCCCGTTGAGCGCGCGCAGCTGAAAAACCCGGTCGCCTTCGGCCATGTGCGCTATTGGCACAGCAAAGGCTACGCCGTCATCGCTGCCATCCGCCCCGGCTATGGCGGCAGCGCCGGCGATGCAGAGGCTTCCGGCGCGCGCTTCACGGATGGAGGCAGCGGCTGCAGCGGCACGCCCGATTACAACAAAACAGCGCAAGCCGCCACCAAAGCCGTGCGCGCCGCCCACGATTGGCTGCGCGAGCAAGCCTGGGCCAACAAAGATCGCATCCTCCTCGTCGGCCAATCGGTGGGTGGGCTCACCACCGTGGCCGCTTGCAGCCAAGATTGGCCAGGCGTGATTGGCTGCGTCAATTTCGCAGGCGGCGCGGGCGGCGATCCTGCCCGCTCCCCTGGCAAATCCTGCGGCCCAGAAAAGATGCAAGAAACCATGGCCACATTCGGCAAAACCACGCCCCTGCCCAGCCTCTGGCTCTATTCAGAAAACGATCTCTATTGGGGCGCAGAGGCCCCCAAACAATGGCACAAAGCCCACGTCGAAGCCGCCACCGCAGCCGGCCAGATAACCACCGCTGAATTCTTCGCCGCCCCACCCGTCGATCCCGATGGCCACCGCCTTTTGCTAATCGGCGGCAGATTCTGGAGCCCGCCACTCAACGCATGGCTCAAGAAAAACGGCTTTTAATTTGCTATAGATTCAATAGCTGTCAGCGCATATTCTATGCCGGCGACCAGAGGTTTTTACCTTTAAACGATACCCATTGAGCCTGTATTTGCTACATTTTCTGCGAGATATTTTGCGAGATTGCAAGCACGCGTAAGTCATTGATATCAAACAAGTTTCAACGATTTTGAGCAAACTTTTCGCGAGATTATTTGCGACATTAAATGCGAGATGCTTCCAAGCCAATCACGCCGAAAACACCACCTCCCGCGCGCAGTTGATATCAGCCCACACATACGGATTGCGCAGCCGCGCCGGCTCCACCAAATCCACCGGGCGCTTCAGCAGCGCCTCCAGCGCCAGCTTCAAGCCCACATAGCTCTCCAGCCCGCGCACCGTGCCAGCCCGATACTCCACCAGAAAATCCGCGTCGCTTTGAGCCACATCAAAATCCACCCCACGCGCAGCCGAGCCAAACACTTCCAGCTTAGCAACGCCGTGCTGTTTGCAGATAAGCGCAATCTGTTCGCGCTGCTCGGAAAGGATGAAATGCATAGCCGATAAGTCTAGCGCCGTGTTCGCTGCATGTTTAATTTTGAATGCATTAGCAAACTACAGCACTACTGATTTAGTAGCGCTCCGCGCAAGTTCTATGCCGGCAACTAACGGTTTTCTCTCAAAAAACAACCTCAAACAGCCTTAGCAAACCGCTCATCCAGCTCATCCAAAATCGCCAGCCCGCGCGCCACATCGCCGCGCTGCGCTCGCATCGCAAAGCGCGCAGCCGTGTCTTGCTGCACCAAAACCACAGTCGCCAGCTCTTCCATTAGCTTGTTCGCACTCAAACCACGCGAGCGTGCCAAGTCCTTCAAGCGCGTGTGCAACGCATCAGGCAGTCGAATCTTCATTTCAGCCACGGCCATCTCCTTGCAGATCCATTTCTAAAACACTACTGATTTAATAGCACTTCGCGCAGATTCTATGCCGGCGACCAGTCGATTTCCTCATAAATCCTGCCACTCAGCACGCGTACAGCGCATCTCCCGCGCCCAGCCGCCCACATGCTTCCACACCTGCGCCGCAGGCATCCCTGAGAGCTGCGCCGCTGCGTCCACCGCAGCCACCACCATCGGCAGCGGCGCTTCATCCAGCAGCGTGGCCAGATGCGGCTGATACGGCGCGGCCATCTCCCCGCTCGTCAAAGCAGAAAGCAAAGCCGCCGGCGGCATCGCCTGCGCATAGCTCACACTCGCCGTCTGCGCCGCAGCATTCAAGGCAGAGTGCAAAGCCGCCTTGTGCTGCTTGCTCGTCGCCTTAGGCGCTTGCACCAGCGCCGCGCCACCCGCTCCCTGCAAACCCAGCCGCAGCCCCAGCAGCTGCAACACCCGCCCCAACCGCCCCACACTCAAATCCCCCAAAGCCCCAGACTCCAGCGCATTCACCGTCGCCCGAGACAGCCCCGCCCAGCGCGCCAGCACCGTTTGGGTCAACCCCAACTCCCGCCGCCGCGCCTGCACAGAAGGGCCAAGCCAAATTAAATCGTTCATCGCAGTATGATACTTCTTAAGTCATTTTTGTCAAATATACTAGACAATGCCATCGATAAATACTATGACTTTAATAGCACTTCGCGCACATTCTATGCCGGCGATCAGCCAATATTGCTCATAAATCTGTCATGGCAAGGCCTCGAAGCACACAAACCAAGCCCAGTTGCCACACCACCCAATCAGCCCTAAAATAAGCGCCAATTTCATCCCCAAATACCAAGCCACCATGCAAGCCCTGCTCACCCCACTCACAGTTGGCATCAGCGAATTCAAGAAAAACCCTGGAGCCACCCTGCGCAAAGCCAAAGGCGCGCCCGTCGCCGTGCTCAGCCACAACGCCCCCTCGTTTTACGTCGTACAACCCGAAGTCATGCAAGGCTTTGCCGATGCGCTCGCCGAGAAAGATTTCACAGCCCTCATTGCAGCCCGCCGCGCCAGCGCCGCACAAGGCAACAGCATCGAAGTCAGCGTTGACGATCTCTGAGCATGGCGAGCAAACCCGCCAAAGCGTCGAGCAAGGCGCCCGCCGACAGCCTGCGCGCGCATCGCTATCGCCTCCGCTTTCAGGCAGATGCATGAGAAGAATGGAAAAAGTAGGGCGGCGCGCCCAAAGCCGCGCTGCGCGAAGCCCTCATCAAGCGCCTCGATCAACCCCACATCCCCGCTGCTGCCCTCAAAGGCGAGCTCGCAGGCTGCTACAAAATCAAGCTGCTCAAAGCAGGCTATCGCCTCGTCTATGAAGTGCTCGATGATGTCGTCGTCGTGCTCGTATTAGCAGTCGGCAAACGCGAAGACAGCGCCGCCTACACAGAAGCCATCGAGCGAGTTACTAGCCGTGCGCGAGATACAGTCGTCAAAGCGCTACGATCAGCAAACCCATCAAACGCACCAGCAAAGATCAAAGGCAAGCCATGACACTCACAAGCGATTACCAAGAAACCATCGTCACCCGTATCAATGCAGACCCAGCCTTTACACAAGCTCTGCTAGAAGATGCGACGGTGCTCTATCTGCAAGGCGAAGCCAACACAGCCAAGGCCACGCTTCACATGCTCGTCAAGGCCACCATAGGCTATGAGCACCTCGCCGCACAAATCGCCAAACCGCGCCGCAGTTTGCAACTGATGCTTTCGCGATCAGGCAGGCTTACGACGCGCAATCTTGCGGCTATTTTCCAAACTCTCAAACAAACATAGCCCAGAGTTAATTACCAACTATCTATAAGGCTAGTCCGGTAATTTTTGCACAACATAGTTACCAAAAAACTTTGCTAGCTTGGGTGGCACTGCATTCCCAATAAGTAATGCGGTGAATTGAATATTCTCAACTGGATAGAAAACAAACGTCCTCGGGAATGTTTGCAATAGCGCTGCCTCTTTTGCTGATAGCCCTCTGTTCTGTGTGGTGTCATAGTGTCCAAAGCGCCCGTTCGTAATTGACAGGCATTTTGTCGTGATAGTAGGAGACGGGGCATTCGCCCGCATGCGGGTATAGGTGTCAGTAAAAGAGGGCTTTCCAGCTCGCTCTTCAAGATTTCTGTGGCAATCTAAAGACAAATCGCCATACTTAGTATGCTTGAGTACAAGATTGGACTCACCTGGCCGAACACTAGAAATTCTCTTTAAGTTAAGGTCATTCAAAGCACGAGTTCTATGGTTCTTTATTTTTGGATGTACCTCTCCTGCAGCAATTGCAGGTAAATAACCAATCGCCTCCTCAACTGTTTTGGGAGCGATAACTCGAGGGTCTTTGGTTGGAACATCGGCCTTACAGCCTGCGATGACCGTTCGCAATCCAATGCCTATTGTGCGCTTGCGATTTTGAGGCACGCCGAAGTCAATAGCATTAATAACCTTAACATCGAAAGAATATCCCAAGCGTTTTAATCTAGCCTTGAATTGCAATATAACCGCATCTTCGCGAGTAACCATCCCCTCAACGTTCTCACAAATAATTGCCGCAGGCTTAAAGTGCTTAATTAAATCAAGAGTCGTCAGCAACAAGTTGGCATCATTGGCACGCTTGAACTGACGCCCATCCGTCATCTCAATTTTTGTAATCTTCGTAAACGGCTGGCAGGGAGCACAAATAGCAAAAACCAGCGACACTGCTTTTACGTTGTTCTCTCTTTTATATCGGCGAATAAGTTGTTCAATGCGCTGTCTAATCTCAGCTTGCTGGCCTGTTGGGTGTATTGTTGATTTAGGGAAAATATTCTTACAAATAAACTCTGGGCGCGACCCGTTTTTATTCTTATTGTTTTGTACATATGTTTTTTCACAGCCTGGTTCATTGTCTACACCAGCCAAGACGTGTACGCCAGCGGAGATTAGGCCATTGGTCATTCCGCCAGCACCGCTAAAAAAATCCACACAGACTACATGCTTTACCATTTTCATTGCGTCTCGAAACTAAATTGGTTAATCATGATTTATCGAGGTAACTAAGTCGATTAATAACAGTAACAATATGCGCAGCCATAGCAGAAGTAGTAATACGAACAACCGTCTCTGGATCAAGTTTGTTTTCCGTATCCTGCTCTTCTGTATCACCTGAAGAAACCTTCTTGTGAATGCTTAAAGCAAGAATCCCTAGCCCATACTTAAACCGATTCTCGTTTAGCATTCTCGTTGACTCATCTTTTTCTCGCACACGAAGAACTTGAAGGAATTTATTGTCGCGATTCAAGTAAACCACCGTCCGTTCTCCCGTCGAAACATACGCGCCTGATTCGTCACTGAAAGAGTGAAAGCCCCAATCACTCTGATCAACCCACTCGAACGCGGGAAGAGCTAATGTGACCTTCTCACCTGGTTTGGTGTTTGTGTTGCGACTTCCCCCGGGTTCTGATTTTACTTCTGGAGCTACAAAATGGATAGCAACTTGGAATTTCAATGGCTCGGTATTTCCACCATTGTCTACAAAACCAAATTCATAAAGGACTATATCTCCAAGCTTGGCGCTCTTCGGGGTACGTATCGTGAATGATGCCGTCCCATTGCGAAGCGAAGCACTGTATGGCAAATCTATCGGATCGTGTGAACTCCACACCTCGCCAGGGCTATCAATTCGGGATAGGTATTCGTTCTCGGCATCAGTACCGCACTCAATTCGACGCGAAGCGCCCAAGGGCAGCTCCTTAACAAATACTCCGCCTTCCTTTCGAAGGTTCAGGGGATCTAGAAATGTTGGAAATTTTTTACCTGAGAAGCTTTTTATACCGCCAGGAACTTGACTCACCTCAGGCATTGCAGTTCCGAGCCCAAACAGATCTTTTATGCTTGGGTCGAGCTTCACCAATTCGGTCAGAAAATCTTTTGTAGCCGACGTGTCTTCAATTCTCTCCGTTGCTCTTCGTCTGCGTATCTCGCTTGCATACTCTCTCAAGCGAGCATCCCCCTTCAAAGCATTTATTACGATTTCCTCCAACATTCTGGCGAGTTCAACATTAGCTTTGCGCTCGCGGTCTGGCATAAAAATTGTCGCCAGTGCGCTAGGTTCCATGCCATCACAGACCACATTAACCAACAAGTTATTCCGCAAATCGCCTAGACCAACTCTGGTATTCAAAAAGCTAGCGCGCTCAAAAGCATGCGTTTGACCATTAACTGTATAGAACACGCGTGCTGGCTGATTCAAAAGGAATGGTTTGAGATTTCTAACGCCCGTTGCAGTGATACGGATAGCACCCAGCTCATCGTGACGCTCCTCAAGTACATGATGAACCCACTCGGCCGGATTATTGTTGTCGGATGGTTGCCGATCACTGTCATCGCCATCTGTCTGCTCAGCACGAAGTACAACATTCATGCCGCCAAAAGTTCGGGGAGCAATTCCTTGCTTACGATCAGGCCCCTTTCCATCTGCGGGTTTGGCATCGAAGTCATACAAGCGTATTGGTAGGGCACAATCAATTAAGCTAATGGTAAGGGCATCATAGAGACCGAAATCAACCTGGTGACTCTTCCCTCCAACATCAAACTCATACAGCCGAATAACTGTTCCTTCTTTGGCAACTCCGTATTTCTCGTGGCCAAAGGCTTGTATCTCTGGTGCTTCAAATTTCGGTATCGTCCCGTCTGGACAAAAATATTCTGCGACCGGAAGAGCTTCACCAGCTATCGGCTTGCGGACTCTCAACATAGTCCAACCCCAATATTTTGAAGTTGGTCGCTTTGACAAAATCAGCTTGTAATGTCCCTGTCGAATATCTGACCGAGTACAAAAACGCAAACTTCCAGTGCTTCCCATATTGAACTTTCCTTGAACGAAAGGAATTCCCTCCTTATTTCGTTCACTCAGCGACAAAAAAGTATTTGGAAAGTCTTCTGGGTTCTGCCCGTCACCAAAATCAACGACCGTGTAAGTTGGATAGCGACTATTTGCTCTGTCCGCTCTCTTAACTCCAATCAGAAGACATTTTTCTGCCAAGCTGGTGCGCTCTTGTGGCTCAAGGTTAGCAATTCGACCTTCGACTACGTTGGGGAAGAACTTACGTACCGCCGCATGCATGGTTTGTGGGGCTTCGGCGCTGCGAAAATTTTGGATTCCCGACTCCCGCGCTTTTCGAAGAAGCAGGGCATCTATCCCGTTAGTAACTAACTCAACCAGCGCACCCACAGGATTGGTCTGCTGATTTCCAACGGTGTCCCAGTTTTTAGACCGGTTGCCATAAGGACGCCAAAACTGCGGATCATCAAAATAAAACCTTGACTCCTCGGATTCTTGCATCACGGCATTTACCTGCTCCGCAGAAAGTGCCTTGAGAAACGACATTGCAAGGTGACGCGAAAGCTGTGGATTCATTAAGCCGCCCTATGATGATGGTAGTAACTTCGTTGCAGAATTTGCTACGAAATGAAGCTATTTTGCCTTGTACTCAGCGTATTTGGGTGTTCAGACACCTATATTTGAAACTGCTAAACTTTGTATGCCCTTCGTTTCACGAACGCCCAAGTTTTACTTGGTATTTTTAGTAGTGATCGCGGGGCTTTTTCTTTGCGTTTACATCGTCGTGCACAGACTTGTTGTGGACTTCAATTCAAGCCGCCTCGGCAGCTTGATGCAACAAGCTAGAGGCCAGCAAGTCAGCATGCAGTTTGTCTGCGCTGAATTCCAATCCATGCGGCCAGCATAGCGCTCCCAGCTCTAAAAAAAACTTTTGAAATGCAGCAATGTCTTGCAAAGGCTGCGTAAGCGGTGTCTTGAGCGCAAGCAAAGAAGCGAAGTCATACACGCCTTCGCTGCCGTCCGAAAACGCCAAAGCAATCTGCTGATCTTTGATCCAACGTGCGTGAACAATCTTAATCATTGTCGGCTCCTGGGATGCGTTCTAAAGGCATGAGGTTAACCGCTCTCTGCCAATTTGTCATTAGCTCTTCTTGGTGCTCCAGCGCCCATTCGCGCACGATGCGCGCGGCCTTGCTCGGCAAGTGGCCTTTTTGCACCTCGCCCGTCAGGATGCTTACAAAGGCTTCATGGCCTTGGTATTCAACGTGGAAATGCGCAGGCGGGTGATCCGCGTGATACATGCGGATGTAAATACCGAAGAAGTAGGAGATGACGGGCATGTGCGCTCTTGAGTTTCGCCATCAAACATCAATATTCATCGCCCTCAGCGCATTGTCTTCAATGAATTGGCGGCGGGGCTCTACTTCGTCGCCCATGAGGGTGGTGAACACGCGGTCAGCTTCTATGGCGTCTTCGATTTGCACTTTGAGCAGGCGGCGCACTGTTGGGTCCATGGTGGTTTCCCAGAGTTGCTCGGGGTTCATCTCGCCCAGGCCTTTGTAGCGCTGGCGGCTGGTGGTGCGCTCGGCTTCGCCGATGAGCCATTGCATGGCTTCGCGGAAATCGCCCACCTTTTGCTCTTTGAGCTTCTCGCCTTCACCGCGTTGCACCATCGCGCCATCTGATACCAAGCCTTGGAAGGTGAGCGCGGCATCCACAAGGACGGCGTAATCTCCGCCGTGCACGAAGTCTGAAGTGATGGTGGAGAGTTTGTCGTTGCCATGCACGCGGCGCGTGATGGTGAGCACATGCTTATCGGTGCGCGCGTCAAACACAGCGGCTACTTGCGCGGCATGCAGGCCGGCTTGCAGGGCGATGGCTGATTTTTCTGCCTGTTCAAGAGTGTCTAAATTCAGCGCCACGCCATTCATGATGGCATGCAGGGCTTCGCCATCCATCCAGTTCGACAGTCGCGCAATCACGGCTTCTGCGAGCTGGTATTTGCGGGCGATTTCTAGCAGGGTGTCGCCGGCAATCGCAGCTTTGTCTTTACCCGGCACGAGCTTCGCGCCGTCCATGGCCACGCGCAGCAAATAGGCATCGAGATCGTGGCCATCTTTCAAGTATTGCTCAGCCTTGCCGTGCTTCACTTTATAGAGTGGCGGCTGCGCAATATAAATGTGGCCGCGCTCCACCAAGGCGGGCATCTGGCGATAGAAGAAGGTGAGCAGCAGCGTGCGGATGTGCGCGCCGTCCACGTCAGCATCGGTCATGATGATGATGCGGTGATAGCGCAGCTTATCCACATTGAAATCATCGCTGCCGCCGACTGCGCCGATGCCTGTGCCCAATGCGGTAATCAGCGTGACGATTTCATTGCTGGTGAGCAGCTTGTCGTAGCGGGCTTTTTCGACGTTCAAAATCTTGCCGCGCAGGGGCAAGATAGCTTGGAATTTGCGATCCCGGCCTTGCTTGGCCGAGCCGCCGGCGGAATCACCCTCAACAATATAAATTTCGCACAGGCTCGCGTCTTTCTCTTGGCAATCAGCCAGCTTGCCGGGCAGGCCGAAGCCATCGAGTGCGCCTTTGCGGCGCGTCATCTCTCTGGCCTTTCGGGCGGCATCGCGGGCGCGGGCTGCATCGATGATCTTGCCGCAGATGATTTTTGCATCATTCGGGCGCTCGTCTAGATACTCTGTGAGCGCTTTGGCCACGATGTCTTCCACCGGCGCGCGCACTTCGCTGCTGACGAGCTTATCTTTCGTTTGGCTAGAGAATTTTGGCTCGGGCACTTTCACGCTCAGCACGCAGCAGAGGCCTTCGCGCATGTCATCGCCGCTGATTTCTACCTTGGCTTTTTTCGCCAGCTCGTTCACTTCAATGTATTTGCTGATCACGCGCGTCATCGCGGAGCGCAGACCGGTTAGGTGGGTGCCGCCATCGCGCTGGGGGATGTTGTTGGTGAAGCAGAGCACGTTTTCGTTGTAGCTCTCGTTCCATTGCATGGATACTTCCACGCCAATATGCGTGCCGGGGATGCCGCCATAGCTGTCTGCGGGGCGCTCGCCCAGGGCGGTGAAGCAAGTGGGATGCAGCACTTTCTTCGCGCCATTGATGTATTCCACAAAGCCTTTCACACCACCCGCGCCAGAGAAATCATCATTCTTGCCGCTGCGCTCATCATGCAAGCGGATGCGCACGCCGTTGTTCAAAAAGCTCAGCTCGCGCAAGCGCTTAGCCAAGATCTCGTAGTGGTATTCATTGTTCTGCGTGAAGATTTCTACATCGGGCAAGAAATGCACTTCCGTGCCGCGCTTCTCAGTCTGCCCCGTCACGCGCATGGGCGAGACTTCCACGCCATCGCGCTTTTCAATGATGCGGTTTTGCACCACGCCTTGCGCAAACTCGAGCTGATGCATCTGCCCTTCGCGGCGCACGGTGAGGCGCAGCCATTTGGAAAGACCATTCACACAGCTCACACCCACGCCATGCAAGCCGCCTGAGACTTTGTAGCTGTTTTGATTGAACTTGCCGCCGGCATGCAATTCTGTGAGCGCGATCTCAGAGGCTGAGCGCTTAGGCTCATGCTTGTCATCCATCTTCACGCCGGTAGGGATGCCCCGACCGTTGTCCACCACGCTGATGGAATTGTCGGAGTGAATCGTCACCACGATATCGTCGCAATGGCCGGCAAGGGCTTCGTCAATCGAGTTGTCCACCACTTCAAACACGAGATGATGCAAACCTGTGCCATCAGATGTATCGCCGATGTACATGCCGGGGCGCTTGCGCACGGCTTCCAAGCCTTCAAGGATCTGGATGGACTCTGAGCCATACTCCGCGCTGCCTGCGGCTGTGGATGGGCTCGCTTTGACGCTGTTATCGACGACTTCTTTTGGATTTTCAGACTCGCTCATAGGTATCTCAATTCAATTTCAAAACTACATCTGCCCGTTCGGGCTGAGCTTGTCGAAGCCTTGTAGCGCTCACAACCCTTCGACAAGCTCAGGGTGAACGGAATATTTTTCAAATCCACCCACCCTATAAAACACTGAAGGGGGCCGAAGCCCCCGTTTCTCTCAACAGAAATTTAGATGCGCATCGGCATCACCACATACTTGAAGCTGCTGTCTTCAGGTAGGGTAAAGAGCGCGGAGCTGTTGGAATCGCTCAATTCGATGCGCGCCATCTCTTGCTCCATATTGGCGAGCACGTCGATGAGATAAGTCACGTTAAAACCAATCTCAATGCTGTCGCCGGTGTAGTCGATATCAATCTCATCCACGGCTTCTTCTTGCTCGGCATTGTTGGCCGCGACTCTCAATGTGCCAGGATCGATATTGAGGCGCACGCCTTTGAATTTATCGCTCGTCAAAATCGCTGTGCGCTGCAAGGTGGCGAGCAGAGCTGCGCGGCCCACCGTGATGATATTTTTATGGTTCTTCGGAATCACGCGGTTGTAATCAGGGAACTTGCCTTCGACCAGCTTGGTGACGAATTCCATTTCGCCGAAGCTGAATTTGGCTTGGTTGCCAGCGAACTGCATGTTGATCTCGCCTTCGCTGTCTGAGAGCAGGCGCTGGAGCTCAAGCACCGTCTTACGCGGCAAGATCACTTCTTGCTTGGGCACTTCGACATCGAGCTGTGCAGAGGCGAATGCGAGGCGGTGGCCATCGGTGGCGACGATGGCGAGCTGCTTGCCTTCGGCGACGAACAAAATGCCGTTGAGGTAGTAGCGAATATCGTGCACAGCCATGGCGAACGAGACTTGCGCGAGCAAGTTCTTCAACACCTTTTGTGGCACGGCGAATGCAGGGCCAAAGTTCGCAGCTTCTTGCACGAGCGGGAAATCTTCTGCAGGCAGAGTTTGCAGCGTGAACTTGCTCTTGCCGCCTTTGAGGATCAATTTACTGGCGCTGGATTCCAGCGAGACGGTTTGATCGGCGGGCATGGTGCGCAAGATATCGATCAGCTTGCGTGCGCCCACAGTGGTGGAGAAATTGCCTGCATCGCCATCCATGCCGGCGTTGGTGCGGATCTGGATTTCTAGATCGCTAGTGGTCAGCTGCATGCTCTCGCCGGTTTTGCGCAGCAGCACGTTGGCCAGGATCGGCAGCGTATGGCGGCGCTCGACGATGCCGCAGACGGATTGCAAGAGGGAGAGAAGCTTTTCTTGGGTTGCCTTGAGTACGATCATGTTGTCAGCCTCTTGTTCTTTAAATCAATTAATAAAGATAGTAGTAGTAGATAAGGGAGCAGCTTGGTTGGGGATAAGCGTATTTTCGCCTGAAAAATCATGGGTTTAGCGCATGTGCAATGCTGTGGGCAAGCGTGTTTTCGCGTGTACCCGCCGCATATAACAACTTTGCAAAACTCACCTGGCCTGTGGATAAGGCCCCGCTTGTTCCAAAACTCTCCACAGCTTTATCCCAACACATCAAAACACCACCCATTTTCACCTGAAAAGTCCTAAATTGATAGCACTTCGCGCAATATATTTGCCGGCGAACTGCTGTTTTTGATCCTAAAGTTTGATTCTTGGGCGCTTAGCCCTTGAGCGTTTGCTCCAGCACATGCAATTGCTGATTGAGCTCAGAAAATTGCTGCCGCTCGGTGCCGATCTTGCGCACGGCGTGCAGCACCGTGGTGTGATCCCGCCCGCCAAAGAGTTCGCCGATCTCAGGCAGGCTCTTTTGCGTGAGCTCCTTGGCCAAATACATGGCGATCTGGCGCGGCCGGGCGATCGAGGCGGGGCGCTTTTTGGAATACATATCCGCCACCTTGATCTTGTAAAAATCGGCCACGGTCTTCTGGATGTTTTCCACGCCGATTTGGCGGTTTTGGATGGAAAGCAGATCTCGCAGGGCTTCGCGCGCCAGCGGGATCGACACTTCTTTTTGGTTAAACCGCGAATACGCCAGGATCTTGCGCAGCGCGCCTTCGAGCTCACGCACGTTGGAGCGCACATTCTTGGCCACGAAGAAGGCCACATCCTCCGGCATGGCAGAGCCTTCACTGATAGCCTTGTTGATCAGAATCGCCACGCGCATCTCCAGCTCGGGCGGCTCAATCGCCACCGAGAGGCCGGAATCAAAGCGCGAGACGAGGCGCTCGTGCATATCCGTCAGCCCCTTGGGATAGGTGTCAGACGTCATCACGATATGGCTCTTTTTGGCCAGCAAGGCCTCAAAAGCATTGAAAAATTCTTCTTGGGTGCGGTCTTTGTTGGCAAAGAACTGCACATCATCTATCAACAGAAGGTCAAGCTGGTGATAACGCGATTTGAATTCGTCAAAAGTTTTGCGCTGATAGGCCTTGACCACATCTGAGACAAATTGCTCGGCATGCGTGTACATGACTTTTGCGCCCGGCTTGGTGGCGAGCAATTGGTTGCCTACGGCGTGCAATAAATGCGTTTTGCCCAAGCCGACACCGCCATAAATAAAGAGCGGGTTGTAAAGCGCACCCATGTTGTTAGACACATGCATGGCGGCGGCGCGGGCCATGCGGTTGGCTGAGCCTTCGACCAAGGTGTCAAAGGTGAGCGCGGTATTGATGCGGGATTTGAAGCCGCCAGCGGCCTCGTCTTCCGTCAGCAAAGGCGGGATTTGGCCGGAAAAATCGCTGGTCGTCGAGGCTTGCGCGATGCTGGAAACGGAAGAAAAACCTGCGTTAGACTGTGGCGAAGATGCAGGCCGGGCTTGTGATTCACGCGGAGCCAGCGCTAACTCTAGCGTGATGCCTTGGCCTGTGGCCTCTCTGCAAATGCGCTCCGCACAGGCAGCGATCTTGCTGGCATACTGAGCCCGCACCCAATCGAGCTTGAAGCGGTTGGCCACCATCACGGTGAGCTTGGAAAGATCGTGGCTCACGGCCGCTTGGAGCGGCTTGATCCAGGTGATGTATTGCTGCTCGGGCAGCTCTTGGGCTAGATGTGCGAGGCACATCGGCCAGAGCTGAGCAGCTTCTAGATGAATAGCAGCAGCATCAAAGTTTGCCAAATCTACCGGCTCGTCTGCTGACAAAGCCGCTGATGACGCGGCCGAAAAAAGAACTTGTCCCTCGGTCATGGTACTACTGAGCTTCTAAAAATAATTGTGGATAATTCTGAAATAATTGAGTGGCATTGTAGGCAGAAAAGGCAGTTATCCACAGCCAAAGTTACACAAAAATACAGTGGACCATGGCCAGAGTGGGCGCTCACAAAGCTGCCGGGCGCGGTTTGGCATGGGCGATGTGCGAAAAGGCTCGCACAATCACCGCTAAACCCTGATCAACACAAGAAAAGCTGCCCTTAGCCCTAGCGCAAAGGGCTTGAAATCTGCGATAATCGAGGGCTTCGCTTGGCGCAGCTTGAGCTCGCCTAACTCAAAGTCAGCCAAAGGCAATTTGGCCTTTAGCACTGGATGATCGAATCATGAAACGTACTTATCAACCCTCCAAAACTCGCCGCGCCCGCACCCATGGCTTTCTCGTGCGCATGAAAACCAAAGGTGGCCGCGCTGTGATCAACGCACGTCGCGCCAAAGGCCGTAAGCGCTTGGCTGTCTAAGGCCATCGCCATTAGCTGATGCTGCCTTGCTGCCTCGCCTGAAAACCGCCGAGCAGTTTGCTGCCGTGCTGGATGCGAGCAAACTCAAAGCAGCGCAGCCAGCCGGCGTGTGGCGCAGCGCTCATTTTGCGTTGTACCTTGCTCCCTTAAGCACCATCACCTCTCAGTCAAGTCGCACCACAATTGGTGTGATCTGCCCAAAGCGCTGGGCCAAACGCGCCGTCACCCGCAACACCATCAAGCGCCAGATTTACGCCGTGTCCAGCGAACTCGAATCCCAGTTGCCCTTTGCGTGCCTCGTGCTGCGCTTGGCCTCGGGCTTCTCGCGTGAACAGTTTCCGAGCGCTACATCGCCCGCACTTAAAGCCACATTGCGCGCCGAGCTGCTCGCCTTGTTTGGCAAGCTTTCCCCGCAGGAAAAAGCAGCATGAGCTTCCTGCAAAAAATCCTCATCGGCGTCGTTCAGTTCTACCGCTGGTTTCTCAGCCCGTGGCTGGGCAGCGCTTGCCGCTTCACACCCACTTGCTCCGCCTACGCGCTCGAAGCCTTGCAGCAGCATGGCGCGGGGCGCGGCAGCTATCTCGCCGCGCGCCGCCTCGTGCGCTGCCATCCTTGGTGCGATGGTGGCCATGATCCTGTGCCTCCCGCGCAAGCTACACAGTTATTCACCTCGTTAGTTTCTCCAGAAAAGACCTCTCCATGAACGATATTCGGCGCTCCATTCTTTGGGCGGTTTTCGCGTTTTCCCTTGTGATGCTCTGGGATGCTTGGCAAGTGCATAACGGCCGAGCAGCAACCTTCTTCCCCAAAAGCAAGCCAGCTGCAACTGCAGCAAATCCCGCAACAAGCCTGGCAACGCCTGCTCCCGGTGCATCAGCCGCCGCTGTGCCCGCGCCAAGCGCCGCCGCGCCTGCAGCCCCCGCAGGCAGCGCGCAAGCCACCCCGGCTCAAGCGCCCGCCGCCTCTACTGGTCAAACTTGGGAAGTCACCACCGATGTTCTCAAGCTCACGTTCGCCAGCGAAGGCGGCAACATCATCCGCGCCGAGCTCTTGAAGCACCGCGAGCTCGATGCCAAGAAAGACAAACTCGATCCCAATAAAAACGTTGTCTTGCTCGACCGCAGCACAGGCCGTGCCTACGAAGCCCAATCGGGGCTGCTAGGCATGAACGGCCAGCCTGCGCTGCCAAGCCATCTTGCAGCCATGAGCTTCACGGGCGACAAAGCCTTGCTTGACGGCAAAAACGAGTTGACCCTGAAATTCGAATCGCAAGAGCTAGGCGGCGTGAAATACGTCAAGACCTACACCTTGATGCGCGGCGCGTACGACATGACTGTCAAGCACGACATTGTCAACACCAGCGGCGCACCCGTCTCTGCCCAACTCTATATGCAGCTTGTGCGCGATGGCAACAAGCCACTGGGCGAATCTGCGTTCTACAGCACCTTTACCGGCCCTGTGGTCTACACCACTGAGAAGAAATACCAAAAGGCCGAATTCAAAGACATCGAAAACAACAAGACCGACTTCGTCAAAGAAACCAAAGCCGGTTATGTGGCCATGGTGCAGCACTACTTCGGCAGCGCATGGTTGGTGGCCGATGGCCTCGCGCGTGAAAATTACATGAGCAAGGTCGGCCCCAATCTGTATTCCGTGGGCATGAAAGCGCCGATGCAAGCCGTGGCACCGGGCACCACGCAAAGCACCGAGACACGCCTGTTCATCGGTCCGCAAGAAGAGCACAAACTCGAAAAACTCTACCCCGGCCTTGAGCTCATCAAAGACTACGGCTGGCTCACGATTCTTGCCAAGCCGCTGTACTGGATCATGGACAAGCTGCACGGCTTCATCGGCAACTGGGGCTGGACGATCATGGCCTTGGTGCTGCTTCTCAAGATCGCTTTTTATTGGCTTAATGCGACAGCGTATCGCTCGATGGCCAAGATGAAAGCCATCAATCCCAAGATCATGGAAATGCGCGAGCGCTTGAAAGATAAGCCGCAGCAAATGCAGCAAGAGATGATGCGCATCTACCGCGAAGAAAAAGTCAACCCCATGGGCGGCTGCTTCCCGATCATGGTTCAGATCCCCGTGTTCATCGCGCTGTATTGGGTTCTGCTCTCCTCCGTGGAAGTGCGTGGCGCCCCGTGGATCGGCTGGATCACAGATCTTTCTGTTCCCGATCCTTGGTACATCCTTCCAGTGATCATGGCGGCCACCACCATGCTGCAAACAGCGCTGAACCCCACGCCACCCGACCCGATGCAAGCCAAGCTGATGTGGTACATGCCGCTGATCTTCTCGGTCATGTTCTTCTTCTTCCCCGCCGGCCTCGTGCTCTACTGGATCACGAATAACGTGCTGTCGATTGCCCAGCAATGGATGATCAACACAAGCATGGGCGTGCCCCCGCAGTTCAACCTGCCTTGGAAGAAAAAGCCGGAAGAGACCAAGGCTTCTTAAACCGCGCTTCTTTTAACAAAGCCGCAAGGAGTTGCTTCTTTGCGGCTTTTGTTTTGGGCTCAGGCAAAATACAGAATACCGGACGCAGAGGGCGCAAAGGTTACGCAGAAGGCGCAGAAAAGACAGAAGAAAAATACAAAAAAGATACTGAACGGCGCGTGACTCAGTGGCACTCTTGTTGTATTTTTTGGTATTCCTTCTGCGTAACCTTTGCGCCCTCTGCGTCCGGCATTTTGCATTTGTATTCAATCTCAACCAGCCAACCATGCTCCCCAGACACCAAGACCCCATCGTCGCTATCGCCACCGCCCCCGGCCGTGGTGCGGTGGGCATTGTGCGCGTGTCTGGCAAGCAGCTCCAGCCCCTGCTTGATCCTCTTTTAGGAGCGTCTCGCGTAGATTCTATGCCGGCGAGAGAGGCTAAATACCTCAAATTCCTCGATAAAAACCAGCAACCCATCGACCAAGGCCTTGCCCTCTACTTCCCCGCCCCGCATTCCTTCACCGGCGAAGACGTGATCGAGCTGCAAGCGCATGGCGGGCCCGTGGTGCTACAGCTGCTCGTCTCGCGCGTGCTCGAAGCTGCGAAAGAGATTGATCTACTCAAGAGCATGCGCATCGCCCAGCCCGGCGAATTCACCGAGCGCGCGTTTTTGAACGACAAGATGGATCTCGCGCAAGCCGAGGCCGTGGCGGATTTGATTGATGCGAGTACGGAGGCCGCTGCACGCGGCGCGGCGCGTTCGCTCTCCGGTGCATTCTCCAAAGAAGTGCATACCCTGCGTGATGCGCTGATCCACCTTCGCATGCTGGTGGAAGCTACGCTGGATTTCCCCGAAGAAGAAATCGAGCATTTGAGTAAGCATAAAGCGCGCGAGCAGCTATCAAACTTGCAGCGAGCCGTGCTCAGCTTCCGGCAAAAAACCGCGCAAGGCGCGCTGCTTCGCGAAGGCATCAAAGTCGTCATCGCTGGCCAGCCCAATGCTGGCAAGAGCAGCTTGCTCAATGCCCTCGCAGGCGCAGAGCTGGCCATCGTCACGCCCATCGCAGGCACCACGCGCGACAAAGTGCAAGAAACCATCCAAATCGAAGGCGTGCCGATCCACATCATTGATACAGCTGGACTGCGCGAGAGCGATGATGTCGTCGAGCGCATCGGCATCGAGCGCGCGTGGGAAGAAATCGCCAAAGCCGATTGCGTGATTCATCTGCACGATCTGCATGCAGAGCAATCGATAGAGAAAGATATTGCTACAAATTCAATAGCTGCCCGCGCAGTATTGATGCCGGCGATCCGGCAAAAACTGCCCCATAACACGCCAATTCTTGACGTGTGGAACAAAGCAGATCTCGCGCAAGCCGCAGCCCCCTCAGAGGGCATCACCATCAGCGCCAAAACCGGCCAAGGCATCGACGCACTGCGTAAAAAGCTTCTCGAAGTGGCAGGCTGGCAATCGGCCAGCGGCGAAGGCAGCTACATCGCCCGCGAGCGCCACGTCCAAGCCGTGGCCGCCGTGCAAGCCCACTTAAACGAAGCCTCAGATCACTTAGATGCCAGCCTCACCCATAACGCCGGCGGCCTCGATCTGCTTGCCGAAGAGTTGCGCCTCGCACAAAACGCGCTGAACGAAATCACCGGCGCATTCTCATCCGATGATCTGCTCGGAGAGATTTTCTCTAAATTTTGTATTGGGAAGTGACACCATCGCTCAAGCGATGCACACCTTTATTCCCGGTATTGAATCTGCGTCGATGTGTAGTCGCTGTTTGTCGCCAAAACCTTGCCGCCTTGCTTGATCAGCGTGATTTTGGCCTGCGTGTTTTGCTTCATGAATAAGCGCTGCTCGGTCCCGATTTTGAGCTCAAATTTTCCAGTGACAACAGCGCTTTTCTTATTTGGGCTGATGGCCACATCTTCAATCACGGTTTGAGTGTTGGTGACCACCGGCATCCCCAGCTTTTCGCTTTGTTTCTTCATGCCCTCGATCAAGCCGCGCAGAAAAGCACAGGCAGCCTCTTTATTGGCTTCGGCAGGCGCTGTGCCGCCCATGCCAGCCGTGCGAACAACGATACCGCGCTCGACATAACTGTCCGCATACATATCACACAGCGCCTTATCGTCGCCCGCATCTAGCTTGTCATAGTAGGCGGTGAAATAGTTTTGCGCATCACGCTCAGAGACTTGAGAGCCGAGCACGAAGTAATAGTAGCCAGCACCTGAAAGCGCCAAAACAATGGCGATGATCTTGCTCAAAAAAGCCCCCTGATGAGATTAGATTAATACGCAGGCATCAAGCCGGCTTGGTATCCACAAAACTCTGCCGCGCCGCCAGCTTCTCGCTGAGCTTGGCCAGATTCGCATAATCTCCGCGCCAATCAATTTGCGCAAAGCGGAAATCAAGGTAACCCAAAGCGCAGCCCACGGCCACATCGGCCAGGCTGAAATGAATGCCGGTGCAAAACGGGCGCTCGCCCAAGCCTTGGCTCATGGACTTCAGGCTTGCATGGATCTTGCCCATTTGGCGATCAATCCAAGCTTGTGAGCGCTGCTTGTCGGTGCGGCCTGCCCAAGTGGCTTCCAGGCGCGCAAGAATCGCTGCATCGCATAAGCCATCAGCCAGCGCTTCCCAGGTTTTTACCTCTGCCTTCTCACGCCCCATGCTCGGAATGAGTTTGCCAACGGGGGAGAGAGTGTCCAGATACTCGACGATCACGCGCGAATCAAACAGCGCCTCGCCGCCTTCCATCACGAGGCATGGCACCTTGCCCAGCGGATTGGAATCGCCGATCTGCGTGGTGGCAGACCACACGTCTTCCAAAATGAATTGGTAATCCAGCTTTTTCTCAGCCATCACAATGCGCACCTTGCGGGCATAAGGGCTGGTCACAGCGCCGATCAGTTTCATGCGAATTCTCTTTGTGCTTAAAAATCCATTTTAACGATGCGACAAGCCATAATCTGCCGAATAAACAACACGCATATCGCTAAGCCGGGCAAGGAGAAAGAATTTGATCAGCCAAAACAGCAGTCTGAGCAACCCGATTCCGTTAGAAAAAGCGGGTGTGATGGCTATTTCAGGTGAGCGGCGCGGCATGCCTGCGCCTAGCCAACATATTGAGAGCACGCCGGTGGAGTTCAGTGGCACAGGCGGCGAGTATTTCCGCATCTGGATCGTGAATCTGCTGCTGATTTTGGTCACTTTTGGTATTTATTACCCGTGGGCCAAGGTGCGCAAGCTCAAGTATTTCTACAACAACACGCGCATTGATGATCACGCGATGGAGTTTCATGGCGAGCCCAAAAAGATGCTGCGCGGCACGCTGATTGCGGGCGTGCTGTTTTCGATATACAGCGTTGCCGCAGACTTTTCAGCCACAGCGGGCGTGATCGCCTTGGCACTGTTGATTGCGATTGCGCCGGTGCTGTTTCAAGCCTCGATGCGCTTTCGTCTGGCCAATTCCAGCTGGCGAGGCATGCGGATGCGGTTCACCGCGGAGGGCTATCGCGAGGCCTATGCCTGCGTGGCTTTGCCTATGGTGTTGGTGTTTTTGCCGGGCGTGTTGATTGGTTTGCTGGCCGATGGTGATCCGCAAAGCAAAGCGGCAGCAGGCAATGCGCTGGCGACAACGGTTGGCGCGATGTTTTTGCTGCTGGCCATCGTGTTGCCCTATTTCTTCTGGCGCATCAAGCGCTTCCAGCACAACCATTACGCCTGGGGCCCGCTCAAGACGGAATACAGAAGCCCGGTGTTGGAGACCTATAAAGTCTTTGGCATGACGCTCTTGGTGGGGCTGATCATTGCGGCCGCTTTTGTTGCCGTGATGTTCGGCATGCTGCCCAGCCAGATAGGCAGCACGCGCTCATGGTCGCGCAATCTTGCCGTTTTGTTGAGTCTGTTTTTCCCGTTGTTTATCTTGTTCGTCGTCTTGATCAATATTTTGCCCCGCGCCTACTTCACCGCCAAGATGCAAAACCTGCTCTGGTCGCGCACAGGCAATAATCACTTTCGCTTCAAGAGCGAGCTGGGCGTGGGCAAATTTATCGGCCTGCAATTTAAAAACTATTTTCTGATCTTGATTACCTTTGGCCTGTATTGGCCATTTGCAGTGATCGCGACGCAGCGGATGAAGCTGGAGGCCGTCAGTCTGAAAACCCGTGTCGCGCTCGACAAACTCACCGATGCGGCGCGTGCCCGAGAAAACGATGCAGCTGGCGATATGGCGGCAGACATCTTTGGTTTTGATGTGGGCATGTAAGCAGTGAACACGCAAGCGCCGCGCTTAGCGCTGAATTTGCTTGATGGCCGCAGCGCCAGCGCGCAGCCTGTATTGCTACAAATAACGGAGCACTCCGCGCAGATTCTTCGCCGGCCAAGTGGAGATTTGCTGTTAGAAATCCCCATCAAAGACATGCGCAAACAAATGCGCTGGCCAGAAGCCACGGCGCGCGGCGCGCGCATTATTGAGCTCACAGACAAAGCCCCGCCCGAATGGGAAGGTGCGCAATTGCATTGGCCGTCAGACCTCGATCCAAAAACCTTTGATGATTGGGTTGCTCAGCATGTGCCTTCGCGAGTCAACCCGTCCGCTGGCCTCGTTGTGCGCGCCCAGCAAAGTTGGCGTGGCGTGGCTGCGGCTTTCGTGCTGCTTGTTGGCGTGCTTTGGGGCATGTATTTGTATGGCCTGCCGGTTGCTGCGCGCGGCATCACAGCGCTCGTGCCGCAAGCCGCAGACCAAGCCATTGGCCGCAATGCCTTGCAGCAGATCGACGGCCGCTTTACGAAGCCCAGCAAACTTCCGCTCGAAGACCAAATCCGCATCCGCGAGCGCTTTCTGGCTGGCGTGAAAGCGCAATACCCGAAAGACACACCACCCATCCAACTCGAATTCCGCAAATCCGACATCGGCCCCAACGCTTTCGCCCTACCCGGCGGCATCATGGTGATGACGGATGAGCTCGTGCAGCTGGTGAAAGACGATGAGGTGGTGCTCGGAGTCCTCGGTCACGAGCTAGGCCACATCACCCGCCGCCACGGCATGCGCCAGCTCGTGCAGGTTGGCGTGTTGCAAGGCGTGCTCTCCGTGGCCTTCGGTGATTACGGCAGCCTGATTACCGCCGCCCCCCTCATCCTAGGCAGCATGGCCTACAGCCGCGCCCATGAGCGCGAGGCCGATGATGATTCGATCACCTACATGCGCGCCGCAAACATCAGCCCGCTCGTGATGGTCAAATTCTTCCAAGCTGCGCGAAGCTACAAACCACCGAAGAAAGACAAAGACGGCAACGAACTGCCGCCCAGCGCTGAACCACCAGCAGAAAAAGCCGACCAACCCAAAGAAGTGAAGAAAACGCCGCTGGGCTTTTCCATCATCTCCAGTCACCCGCTCGACGAAGAGCGCATGGACAAATTCCGCAAGGCGGCGGGCGGGTGAATCACGCGATGCAAGTCGAATTCAAAGGTCTTCAGCCTTATGCGCCCACATATGAAGCGATGCAGGCGCTGGTAGCGCGTAGAGCTGAATTTTTAAGTCAGTTTAAAGAAGAAAACGGCAGTTCGCCGGCAGAGAATCTACGCGACGCGCTATGGATTTGTGAGCATTCTCCAGTTTTCACCCAAGGGCTGGCAGGCAAAGCGGAGCATGTGATTGCAGCGGGTGATATTCCCGTGGTGCAAACCAATCGCGGCGGGCAAGTGACGTATCACGGGCCAGGGCAGGTGGTGGCGTATCCGATGATTGATCTGAAAGCGCGCGGCTATTTCGTTAAGGAATATGTGCATCGGCTGGAAGAGGCGACGATTCGCACGTTGGCGCATTTCGGGCTCACGGGCCATCGCGTGCGTGGCGCGCCAGGGATTTATGTGCGGCTCGATGAGCCTGCTTCGCATGCGCGGCTGCTTGACGCGGATGGCATGCCGCTATCAGAATCAGAGCTGCCTGCGCTCATGGATATTGGGAAAATAGCCGCTTTAGGCATCAAAGTCAGCCGCCATATCACCTATCACGGCCTGGCTTTGAATGTGGCGATGGATCTCTCACCGTATGAACGCATCAACCCCTGCGGCTATGCGGGGCTGCGGACGGTGGATATGGCTTTCTGCGGGGTGAATGCTTCTTGGGATGACGTGGCGAAGGTGTTGGCTTCTAAACTAGTCGTGCATTTGGAATAAAGACCAAAGACAAACTTCCGGACGCAGAGGGCGCGAAGGTTACGCAGAAGACGCAGAAAAAACCGCGGGAAAACAGCCAAGAAAAGCAGCTCAAAAAACCTTTGCTGGCATTCTTCTTTTTGGTATTTCTTCTGCGCAACCTTTGCGTCTTCTGCGTCCGGCTGTTCGTTTTCTTTCGGCAATAGCACTGAGCTGGCTATAAAAACAGTATCATTACCCCATGGCCAAAGACAAAACACTTTTCACGTGCACCGAATGCGGCGGCAGCTCCGCCAAATGGCTGGGCAAGTGCCCCAGCTGTGGGGCTTGGAACACCTTGATTGAAGGCGTGGCCGAAAGCGTCGGCACGGGGAAAAACCGGTTTGCTGCACCTCTATCGCTTGCCGGCAGCTCCCCTGTGCAAAAGCTCGGCGAGATTGAAGCCTCGGATGTTGAACGCACGCCCACTGGCCATGAGGAGCTTGATCGCGTACTCGGCGGCGGCATTGTGGAAGGTGGCGTGGTGTTGATCGGTGGCGATCCGGGGATTGGCAAATCAACGCTGTTGCTTCAAGCGCTGGATTCGCTACAACGCGCGGGCACATCGGCTCTATATGTGACAGGTGAAGAAAGCTCGGCACAAGTCGCACTTAGGGCGAGACGTTTGGGGCTTGATAACAGCCAAGTGCAAGTCCAAGCCGAAACGCAGCTGGAGAAGATCATCTCCACGCTCGCCGATCAGCAGCCCCGTATCGCGGTGATTGACTCCATCCAAACGGTGTATTCCGAGCAGCTCACCAGCGCCCCCGGTTCGGTGGCGCAGGTGCGCGAATGCGCGGCGCATCTCACGCGCTTTGCCAAAAGCAGCGGCACGGCAATTGTGTTGGTTGGCCACGTCACGAAAGAAGGCGCACTCGCCGGGCCGCGTGTGCTGGAGCACATGGTCGATACCGTACTCTATTTCGAGGGCGATACGCATTCCAATTTTCGCCTCGTGCGCGCGATCAAAAATCGCTTCGGCGCAGTGAATGAAATCGGCGTGTTCGCCATGACGCAGCAGGGCTTGAAGGGCGTGAGCAACCCGAGTGCGATTTTTCTCAGCCAACACAGCGAGCCCGTGCCCGGCAGCTGCGTGATGGTCACGCTGGAGGGTACGCGCCCGATGCTGGTAGAAATCCAAGCCTTGGTCGATGGCGGCGGGCCGTCGCCGCGCCGCTTGTCCGTCGGCCTAGACCGTGATCGCCTCGCCATGCTGCTGGCGGTGCTCCACCGCCATGCCGGCATCGCCTGCGCCGATCAAGATGTGTTCGTGAATGCAGTAGGCGGCGTCCGCATCACTGAGCCCGCGGCCGATTTGGCCGTGATGCTGAGTATCACGAGCAGCCTGCGCGGCAAACCTCTGCCCAAAGGCTTCATCGCCTTCGGCGAAGTCGGCCTAGCCGGCGAAGTGCGTCCCGCCCCGCGCGGCCAGGAGCGTTTGCGCGAAGCGGCAAAGTTAGGCTTTTCCACCGCCATCATCCCCAAAGCCAACGCCCCGAAAAAATCGCAAATGAAAGATTTTGAAGGGATGACGATTCATGCCGTGGAGCGCGTGGAGCAGGCGATGGAGTTGATGCGGGAATTGCAGCGGTCTTCTTGAAATCTTGCTTTTGTTGGTGGGGCTTTGGCTTGCGTGAGGGCTCTCCGGGCCGGCTCATGGTTTACCTCGGGAGTTAGGCGACACCCGTCGCCTGAAACGATGATGGAAACGCGATGCGTTTCCTAACCCTGCGTCCAACAAATCGCCAACCCGAAGAGCCCTCACACAGGCCAGTTTTGTATAACGCGACCAAGTGCGAGCGAAGACCTTTTGTGTCGCTAACAGGCCGAGAGTTAAGGGCATTTGCCCGACTGATTTGTCGTACTCGACCATGAAGGCGCGCAAATACCTTTACCTCTCAGCCGCTCTTTCCAAAGAGAACTCTTCAGCACGCCAACATCCACTATCAAAACAGTAGCGGCTCGCGCAATAAATACGCCGGCCACTTGCCGAAACGCTTAGAAATCAGACCCTCACAGGAATACCGCGCTCGGCCATAAACGCCTTGGCTTGCTGCACCGTGAATTCGCCATAGTGGAAGATGCTGGCCGCGAGCACGGCATCTGCCCCACCAGTCTGAATACCATCGGCCAAATGCGCCAAGCTGCCGACACCGCCTGAAGCAATCACGGGCACTGACACTGCATCGCTCACAGCGCGCGTCAAAGCCAAATCAAAGCCAGATTTTGTGCCGTCTTTATCCATGCTGGTGAGCAAAATCTCGCCTGCGCCTTGGCTTGCCATGCGCGTCGCCCATTGCACGGCATCCAGCCCCGTATTCTTGCGGCCACCGTGGCTGTACACATCCCAGCCAGGGCCTACTGCTTTGCCATTGGCATCTAAGCGCGCTTCATCTTCCGCATTGCGCTTTTTCGCATCAATCGCCACCACGATACATTGCGAGCCGTATTTCTGCGACGCCTCAAAAATCACTTGCGGATTGGCAATCGCCGCAGAGTTGAACGAGGTTTTGTCCGCCCCCGCATTGAGCAAGCGGCGCACGTCATCGACCGTGCGCACACCGCCGCCCACGGTGAGTGGGATGAACACCTGAGAAGCAACGGCTTCGATGATCGGCAAGATCAAATCGCGGCCATCGCTGGTGGCGGTGATGTCTAGGAAGGTGAGCTCATCGGCGCCCTGCTCGTTGTAGCGCGCGGCGATTTCCACCGGATCGCCGGCATCGCGCAGCTCCACGAAATTCACGCCTTTGACGACGCGGCCACCGGTTACGTCGAGGCAGGGGATGATACGTTTGGCAAGCATGGTGCTATCAATTAATGAGCTGTTTGCGCAGATTCTATGCCGGCGACAAGGGCTTATTGCTTCAAATTCACATCTTTTTGATGCGCTCGACCATCTCGGCCGCAAACTCGACGAAGGCAAGGCTGCCCTTGGCTGAGGGATCAAACACCACGCCGGGCAGGCCGTAGCTGGGGGCTTCGGCCAGGCGCACGTTGCGGGGGATCACGGCGTTGAACACTTTGTCAGAAAAATGCGCTTTGAGCTGGTCGCTCACCTGCTGCTGCAGCGTGATGCGCGGATCAAACATCACCCGCAGCAGGCCAATGATTTGCAGATCTTTGTTGAGGTTGGCATGCACCTGCTTGATGGTGTTGACCAAATCGGTGAGGCCCTCCAAAGCGAAATACTCGCATTGCATCGGCACGATCACGCCGTGGGCGCTGCACAGGCCGTTCAAAGTGAGCATGCTCAAACTCGGCGGACAATCGATCAAAACGAAATCGTAGTCTTCGCTCACTTCTTTCAAAGCCGTTCTCAGGCGTTGGTCTCGGTGCTCCAAGGCCACCAATTCGACCTCTGCGCCGGCCAGATCCCGATTCGCGCCGAGCACGTGGTAGCCCACTTTTTCGCTGTTCACTGCCGCTTCTTTGATGCTGGCCGATTCGAGCAACACGTCATAGACCGAGAGCTCCAGCTTTCGCTTATCCACGCCCGAGCCCATGGTGGCATTGCCTTGCGGGTCGAGATCGACCATCAGCACGCGTTGGCCTATTTTTGCAAGCCCCGCAGCGAGATTCACAGTCGTCGTGGTCTTGCCAACGCCACCCTTTTGGTTGGCCACACAGAAGATTTTCATTTTGAGCACGCTGAATGGGCCGCCGCGATGAAGCAGGCTTGATTTCGGGATGGGATGCTAGGCGAAAAACGTAGCTTTAGCGGTGCTAAAGCGAGGCTTTTCAACAACGCAGACCGCCCGGAAGCAGGCCTGATTCGCGCGGATGGCCTGTTCAGTGCGCTCATTTCCCCACCGCCAATTTCACACCGAAGGCAACCAGCATCGTGCCGGCAATCTTGTTCAGCCAGCTGGTCACGCGAGGGTTGGAGCGCATGCGTTCAGCGGCAAAGTGGGTGATCAAAGTCACGCTGAAACAATACAAAAAGGTGAGGAAAGCAATCGTTGCGGCCATCACCGCGAAGGTGATGAAGCCTTGGTGTTTGGCGGGATCGACGAACAGCGGGAAAAAGGCCATGTAAAACACGATGGCTTTGGGGTTGAGCAAGGTAATCAGCATGCTTTGCTTGAAATACTGGCGCGCTTCCATCTTCAAAATCGGCGCGTCTCCCGGCTTGGCGAGGATCATTTTTACGCCCAGAAAGGCCAAATAAGCCGCTCCCACGTATTGCACGACCGCGAAAACGCTGGGATGTGCCGCCAGCAGCGCCGCCACGCCGGCCACAGCCAGCCACATCAGCACCTGATCGCCAGCGATCACGCCGAAAGTCGCAGCCAAACCACCCAAAATGCGGCCTTTGCTGGTGGAAGTGATGATGGCCAGATTGCCGGGGCCTGGAATCGCCAAAAACACCACCACGGCGACCACAAAAGCCCAGTAATCGCGAATTCCGTCGGTGAATGCCAGCATGCTCAGCTCCTTGTTGTTCCCAAGAACGCCCCAAGTTTAACCGGGTGCGTGGTCACACCCTACAATGGCGGGTTGCCCCGACCGGGGCGTTTTTACGTTTTTTCGGAGACTGATGTGTTGATTTCTTCTGCTTTTGCCCAAACCGCTCCTGCCGCTGCTGGCGGTGGTGATTCCGCCCTCCTGAGCATGCTGCCCTTGGTGCTGATGTTCGTGGTCTTGTATTTCCTGATGATTCGCCCTCAGATGAAGCGCCAAAAAGAGCAGCGCGCGATGATTGATGCGCTGCAAAAAGGCGATGAGGTTGTCACCATCGGTGGCGTGCTTGGCAAGATCGAAGCAATCAGCGATACCTACATGACCTTGGCTGTGAGCGAAGGCCAGATGCAGATCGAGCGTGCTGCTGTGGCGCGCGTGCTGCCTAAAGGCACGATCAAGTAAGCCTTTGATGCTGCATTTGATCGTTTTAAGTATCAAATGCAGCGATTTTCCGCGTGGAATACGCGGGAAGCGCTATTGTTTTGTGAGTACTCGCTATGAATCGTTATCCGCTGTGGAAATACATTCTCATCGCCTTTGTGGTGGTGATCTCCACGCTCTATACCCTGCCTAACTTCTTTGGCGAGGCGCCTGCAGTGCAGGTCTCGGGAGGCAAAGCCACGATCAAGGTGGATGCCACCACGCGCACTCGCGTGCAAGACGCACTAGAGGCCGCAAAGGTGACGGCAGATGGCAAAGTGGAGCTCGAAGGTAACTCGGTTCGCGCGCGGTTCAGCACGACTGAAGTGCAAAAGCAGGCTCAAGCCGCCATATCCGCGGCACTCAACCCAGATAAAAACGATCCCTCTTATGTGGTCGCGCTGAATCTGGTGCCACAAACGCCGCAATGGCTGCGCAGCCTGCATGCCAATCCCATGTATTTGGGTTTGGATCTGCGCGGAGGCATTCATTTGATGCTGCAAGTGGATATGGCTGGCGCGATTGATAAACGCATCGACACGCTCACCAGCGATATCCGCACCAGCTTGCGCGGCAAAGACATTCGCGGTCGCACAGCGCGCGAAGGCAGTGCCATCGTGATGCGCTTTTCCAGCGCGCAGGCCCAACTTGCTGCCAGAAATCTGGTGAGCGATGAGTTTGGTGCTGATCTGGCTGCTGTAGAGAGCACCCAAGGCACCGATTATTTGGTGACAGCCACGATCAA
This sequence comes from Comamonadaceae bacterium, assembly GCA_013297925.1. Taxonomy (GTDB): domain Bacteria; phylum Pseudomonadota; class Gammaproteobacteria; order Burkholderiales; family Burkholderiaceae_C; genus JANMDU01. The sequence goes on along the minus strand of JAAFJC010000001.1, from coordinate 54,355 downwards.
GCCCGATGCGATCAAACGCATCCAGGAGGCTGCACTCAAGCAAAATATTTCTACACTCAACAACCGCGTCAACGAACTCGGCGTGGCCGAGCCCGTGATTCAGCAGCAGGGCGCAGATCGGATCGTGGTGCAGTTGCCAGGTGTGCAAGACACCGCCACCGTGAAAAAGATCATTGGCCGCATCGCTACGCTGCAAGTGCGTATGGTGGATGAAAGCTCGGAAGGCCTCGCTGCTGAGCGTGGCCAAGGGGCGGTGCCGTTTGGTGCGGAGCGCTATCTGGATCGCAATGGCCAGGCGGTGATCGTCAAGCGCGATGTGATTTTGTCGGGTGAAAACCTCACCGATGCGCAAGCTGGCTTTGACAGCCAAACCCAAGAACCCACTGTGAATTTATCGCTGGACGCCAAAGGCTCGCGAATTTTCAAAGACATCACGCGCGACAACGTGGGCAAACGCATGGCGATTTTGCTGTTTGAAAAAGGCAAAGGCGAAGTGGTCACGGCGCCTGTGATTCGCAGCGAAATCGGCGGTGGCCGTGTGCAGATCTCGGGTCGCATGAGCACCATGGAAGCCAGCGACACAGCTCTCTTGCTGCGCGCAGGCTCGCTGGCCGCGCCGATGGAAATCATCGAAGAGCGCACGATTGGCCCCACCTTGGGCGCAGACAACATCGCCAAAGGCTTCAACAGTGTGATCTACGGTTTTCTGGTGATCGTGGCCTTCATGTGCGTTTACTACCGCTTCTTTGGCCTGATCTCCTCGATTGCGCTCTCGGTGAACTTGCTCATGCTGGTTTCCATACTCTCGATGATCCAAGCCACGCTCACCCTGCCCGGCATGGCCGCTATCGCGCTGGCGCTCGGTATGGCGATTGACTCGAACGTGCTGATCAACGAGCGCGTGCGCGAAGAGCTGCGCGCTGGCAAATCGCCCCAGCAAGCGATTCATGCTGGCTATGAAAATGCATGGGCGACGATTTTGGACTCCAACATCACCACCTTGATCGCAGGCATCGCCCTGTTGATCTTCGGCTCAGGCCCTGTGCGCGGTTTTGCCGTGGTCCACTGCTTGGGCATATTGACGAGCATGTTCTCCGCTGTGCTGTTTTCGCGCGGTTTGGTCAATCTTTGGTATGGCGGCAAGAAAAAACTCAAAGACATCAGCATTGGCGCAGTGTGGCGACCTGATGGCACGGTGAAGCCTGCTCAAGAAGATTTAGAAGAAGATATGCAGTCGGCAGGCATAAAACCTGCGCAGAGCGCTACTAAAAATATAGCGACTGCCGGGTCTGGCGCGAAGAAATAAGGGAGAGGCATCATGGAATTCTTTAGGATCAAACGCGATATCCCTTTCATGAAGCACGCACTCGTGCTCAATGCGATTTCGTTCATCACCTTCGCGCTCGCCGTGTTTTTCTTGGTAACGCGTGGCCTGCATTTGTCGATTGAATTCACGGGCGGCACGCTGGTTGAAGTGAAGTATCCGCAGGCAGCGCAAATCGCCAAAACCCGTGAGTCAGTCGAGGCGCTAGGCTTTGGCGAAGTGCAGGTGCAGCTTTTTGGCTCCGCCTCTGATGTGCTGATTCGTGTGGCCAACAAGGCCTTGCCGGCGAGCAAAGCAGCTGGCACAGCCACCATTACTGCGCCTACAGCCGCCTCTGCCCAGTCAGACACTGTGCTCAAAGTGTTTGACGGCGTGTGTAAGGCCGAAGGCGGTGCGGTGCAATCTAGCACCGTGGTTACGCAACAAGGCGAAACCCTTCAAAAATTGCTCTGTAAAACGCCTGAAGGCAAAGAGCCTGTGACGCTGCAGCGCAGCGAATTCGTGGGCCCTTCGGTGGGTGCTGAGTTGGTGACGAATGGCTTGATCGCTTTGGGCATGACGGTGCTGGGCATCATGATTTATCTGGCCTTCCGCTTCGAGTGGAAATTTGCTGTGGCCGGCATCATCGCCAATTTGCATGACGTCGTGATCATCTTGGGCTTTTTCGCCTTCTTCCAGTGGGAGTTTTCCCTCGCCGTGTTGGCCGCTGTTCTTGCCGTGCTCGGCTACTCGGTGAACGAATCGGTGGTGATCTTTGACCGAATTCGCGAATCCTTCCGCAAATTCCGCAAGATGACTACACGCGAAGTGATTGATCATGCGATCACCTCCACCATCAGCCGCACGATCATCACGCACGGCTCCACCGAGGTGATGGTGCTCTCGATGTTGATCTTTGGCGGCCCGACCCTGTTTTACTTTGCCTTGGCGCTCACGATTGGTATCTTGTTTGGTATCTATTCTTCGGTCTTTGTGGCAGCAGCGATTGCGATGTGGCTGGGCGTGAAGCGCGAAGATTTGATCAAAACACCCATCAAGAAAGAAGGCGAAGGCCCGACCGATCCGAACGACCCCAATTCCGGCGCAGTCGTTTGATCAAGTAATACGAAATAATTACGGTTGTAAATGGGTTGTGGCAAATCTGATACAGCAAATGTAGACAAGTGTAACTAGCGCCTTAGCCTGTGTGTGCTTATTTGGTTGATTTGGGCAGGAGACGGACTTTCCTGTAACATATCTTTCACTACGCGCACTTAGCGCGCTATCTTCATTTTTTTGATCAAACTTTGTGAACAGCAGTACCGTTCAGTCGCCAGCCCAACAAGCTGCCATTGCTAGGCAGGCGCGTGCAGTGTTTGTGGAGCAATCGACCAAGCTGCTGAGCGAATTGTCAGCAGCTGTGGGTACGCGGTTTACGACGCTGTTTGAGCAATCGACCAATGCGCGCGAAGCCCAAGACCGACGCGATATTTTGATCGCATACCAGCGCGGCCAAACCAAGTGGGTCGATGGCACGGGTCGCGTTTGGAAAACCATTTCGCAAACAGAATTCTCCTCCACCAGCACGCGCTTGCCTTCGCTCAATTTGGAACTGATCGGCAATGAAGTGGTTGAGACGAAGATTCTCTCTTCTCGTTTGTCGATGCGTATTCTGGACAAATCGAGTTGGGAATTCAACGATTTGCAAGTACGAATTCGCACGCTGGACGGCAAAGAAGAACTGGATAAAAGCGACATCTTGCGCCCAGAGAATTTTGCGCAAACTGTGTTGGAGCAGTGGCTTGCTGCAGACCTTTCGCAAGACGCTTGGCAATCGGTGCAGGATGTGATCCAGCAATCATTTGGTGACAAGATTGTGAACGCCTACAAGGCGACGAATGAATACCTCATTGCGCAAGGCGTGATGAAAGAGATTGATTTGCGCTCCAATGTGAAGCGCACGCCAAGCGCGAAAGCTGGCGGTGCAGCTGGCTCGGTGGGTGGCCCTTCAGGCAGCGGTGCATTGCCTACCTCGCAAAGCGCCACCTTGCCATCCGATACCTCTTACGCGGCTACCAGCTACAGCGGTGGATATGGCGCGAGCCCATCCGGTGGGCAATTGGGTGGCTATGGCGGCACGTCGGGTGACGCGCCGCTGATGGATGGCAGCAGCGCTGCAGGCGGTGTCATGCGCGCAGCGCGTGGCGCGATGAGCCGTGCAGGCAATGCATCCAACCAAATCGCAGACCACATTGCCAAGCTGCGCGCGAAAGCGGCGCAGTTCGCCGCGCAAGGCGGTGGCGGAAATGCTGGCGGTATCGGTGGTGCTAGCGCACCTGCGGGCGCAGCTGGCGGCCGCCGCGGGGCAGTTGGTGCGACACAAGTGCCTTCACAGGGCACGACTGGTTTTAGTGGCTTCGCATCTGGCGGCGGCGCTGGTGGCGGTGCCGCTTACCCTGGCGGCGCTCAAGCACGCCCTGGGCGCGGTGCGGTGGCGAATTACCATGCTCAATCCGAAGCCGAAGAGACGCGCATGCAAACAGCAGCCACGCCTTTGGCGCGCGCACGCATGCGCGCACAAGGCGTGATGGGGCAGCTCAAGAGTTTGTTGGTGCAGCGCGTGGCAGATTACGAAGATACGCGCGGCGTGCAAATCTCTCCGCAATTGGCAGCTGCCATGAGCCCACGGCCTGTGATGCGCACACCTGGCTACCAACGAACACAGCAAGGTGGCGCGCAAAGCATGCAAGGCTCGCCGATGTATGCCGGCGTGGGCGCGCAAATCGTCGAAGGCATGCAGCCTGCGCAAGTTAGCACAGCATTGCGCGAGCAGACCAAAGAGCTCAAAAAGGTAGCGAATACCGATGGCGAAAAAGCCACCATCGAAATCGTGGCGCTGATGTTTCAAAGCATCTTATCGGAAGAGCGCATTCCTACGGGCGTGCGCGTCTGGTTTGCGCGCTTGCAAATGCCGGTGTTGCGATTGGCTTTGGCGGAAGCGGAATTTTTTGGCACGATGCAGCACCCAGCTCGCAAACTGATTGATCGCATGGGCTCATGCGTGCTCGGCTTTGATGCGAATATTGGCAGTGCCGAGCTCGAGGCCGAGATCAAGCGGATTGTGCAGACGATTGAGCAATATCCCGAAACTGGGCGGCGTGTGTTCCAGCTGGTGTTTGACGAATTTGAAAAGTTCCTCACCAAGTTCCTCACTGAAAACAAAACGGCCGCCAAGGTCGTCTCGCTAGCGCAGCAAGTCGAGCAAAAGGAAACGGCCGCGATTCAATACACGATCGAGTTGCGCAAGATGCTGGGCAATTTGCCGCTCAAAGATGGCATACGTGATTTCCTCTTTAAGGTGTGGGCCGAGGTGTTGGCTCTCGCTGCCATGAAACATGGTGGTCAACATGAGCAGACTTTGGCGCTCAAAACGGTTGCTTCCGATTTGCTCTGGGCGGCAAGTGCCAAATCCAATCGCGCTGAACGCGCCAAGGTGATTGCTGATTTGCCTGATCTGATCAAGCGCCTGCGCGCTGGCATGGCATTGCTCGGCTTGCCAGCAGCCAAGCAAGATGAGCACATCAAGGTGCTCAGCGACACGCTGGCCGAAGTGTTTATGAACAAATCCGCAGCAATGGATCAAGCTCAGGTGGCCGAAGTTGCGCAGCGTATCAAGCATCTGGAAGATTTTGTCTCAGAGGAAGATGTGGGCGATTTACCACTGGATGCCGAGAGCATTGAGCTGATGCTCGGCATCGACATGACAGGCGTGGAAATCATCAGCGAAGGCGGCACCGATCCCACGCAAGCCATGCGCGCTTGGGCCGCTGAGCTGGAGCGCGGCAGCTGGTTTCATCTGGATCACAAAGGCAAGATGGTGCGCGTGCAGTATGCATGGCGCAGTAAGCAGGGTCAGCTTTTCCTCTTTGCCGATGCAGTGGGGCTGACCTATCTCTTCCAGCACAAGCGCTTGGCTGCCTACTTGCAAGCTGGCTTGATGGCGCCTGTTGAAGACGAAACGCTGACGGTTCGCGCCACACGCGCTGCGATCAACAAGATTGATGCGCAGCCAGATCGGCTCTTGGCCGCTGCTTAAACGCTCATTTTTTGATAGCGGCTTCCGCACGTTTGACGCGGGCTAGCAAGCTAAAAAGCATTGAAAATCAGCTTTTTTGATCTTTATCAGTAGTTTCTTTGTTCGGCAGTTCACCCTTCTTGCGCCCAGAGAACATCGTCCACCAGACGATCAGCACAAGCAGTAACAACGCGCCCAGCGCTTCAAGCAAAATAAGCCACATGAGAATTCTCCACCCATTGCACGATGAGCCAACACGCCTAGCGCGCTTTGTGCTCTTGCTTGGCATTGTAGGAATGCTGGCCGCTTGCGGCTCGCCGCCACCTGCAAACCCACAGACAAGCCAAGGTTTGCCAAGGCCAGTGCCCCCCATAGCGCAGCCCTTGCCGCCCGATGATGGCCCGCTGCCCAGCGCAGCGCCCATTTTGCAAGCCAAGAGCCGCTGGCAGCCTGTGCGCTGGGCCGATGTGCCGGGCTTCGAGAGCGATGCGCTCAATGAGGCTTGGAATGCTTGGGTGCGCAGCTGCGAGCGCCCGACAGCGCCATGGAGCGCGCTCTGCCCGGAGATTCGCCGCCTCTCGATTGCAGATGGCGCGCAGCAGCGCGAATGGATGCGCGCACGCCTGCAGCCTTATCGGGTTGAACCTCTGACGGGCACAACAGAAGGCCTGCTCACCAGCTATTACGAACCCATCTTCGAAGCCAGCCGGCGCGTCACTGCCAGGCACACCGTCGCCTTATGGCAGCCACCTGCCAGCCTCGCGCAGCGCAAACCTTGGTTCACCCGCAAAGAGATTGATACGCTGCCTGAAGCACAAGCCGCCCTGCGTGGTCGTGAGATTGCGTATCTAGCAGATCCGATTGATGTGCTCATCCTTCAAATTCAAGGCTCAGGTCGTTTGCGCATCTCAGAGGCTGATGGCAGCCAACGCCTCGTGCGCGTGGCTTTTGCAGGCACGAACGATCAACCTTATCGCTCGGTGGGCAGATGGCTGCTTGATCAAAACTTGATTCGTGATGCGAGCTGGCCAGGCATCAAAGCTTGGATCGCTGCTAACCCACAACGCGTGCAGGAGATGCTCTGGAGCAATCCGCGCATGGTGTTTTTCCGTGAGGAGGGGATCGATCCCGCAACAGCCAGTCAGGGCCCAAGAGGCGCACAAGGGGTGTCGCTCACAGCAGGCCGCTCGATTGCAGTTGATCGAGACAGCATTCCACTGGGCGCGCCCGTGTGGATGCAAACGCGAGGCGATGCACTGAACACGCAGCGGCTTGTGATCGCACAAGATGTGGGCAGTGCGATCCTTGGCGCAGTACGCGCGGATTATTACGCGGGCTCTGGCGATGCGGCCGGCGAGCTTGCTGGGCGGCTTAAGCAAGGTTTGCAGCTTTGGGTTTTATGGCCAAAATAGGCAGTTTGAGCTTACAAGATGTGCGCAAGCAGCTACTCTTTCTATAGCAAATTGGTGGTCATAGCCACTGCAATTGCGCTGCTCAGCGCCTGTGCGAGCGCGCCCTCGGGCGCGAGTCCAGCGCAGCGTTATCGCTGCGAGCTCGGCATCGAATTCAGCGCCAGCTTCTCAGGTGAATCTGTATCGCTGGATACCACGCGCGGCTACGAGATGCTGTTCAAAGATGCCAAGCCCTTGCCTGGCCCACCTAGGCCTAATGAATACCGCAACCCACGCATGAGCGCCGAATTTCAGCTCGGCAAAGATGGCAATGAGGCTTTGTTGCGCTATCCCCTGTTGCCACTCGCTGTGCGTTGCGTGAAAGATCGCTAAATGGCCTATTCATTGCTTGAAATAGCACATTAATAAAATAAAATTGCTGACAACGCAGTTTTTCAAGCGATAAAAGAAAACACAAAGCCGTTAATACGCCCTAAACTTATCGGCGAGGGGATGCTCTGAATAAGTCATCTGCGCGAATCAGACTAGCTTTCGGGCGGTCTGCGTCGTTGAAAAGCCTCGCTTTAGCACCGCTAAAGCTACGTTTTTCGCCTAGCATCCCATCCCGAAATCAAGCCTGCTTCATCGCAGTGACTTGTTCAGAGCATCCCCGGAGACAAGCCGAATGAACGCACCGCTGCCAGAACACATCCGCAAAGCGCTAGAGACCGTCACGCTAGACGACAAGTATTCTTTAGATTACGGCAGAGCTTTCATGAGCGGCGTGCAAGCCCTGGTGAAGCTCCCGATGCTCCAGCGTTTGCGTGATCAGCAGATCGGTAAAAACACCGCGGGCTTCATCAGTGGCTATCGCGGCTCACCGCTGGGCGGGTACGACCAAGCCTTGTGGAAAGCCAAAAAATATCTGCAAGAAAAGCATGTCGTCTTCCAGCCCGGCGTGAATGAAGAATTGGCCGCCACAGCCGTGTGGGGCACGCAGCAGCTGGGCTTTGCGCCGCAGGGCTCCAACAAATACGATGGTGTGTTTGGCATTTGGTATGGCAAAGGCCCCGGTGTGGATCGTTGCTCGGATGTGTTTAAGCATGCCAATATGGCCGGCACCACGCCACTGGGCGGTGTGATCGCCGTCGCTGGCGATGATCATGTGGCTAAGAGCTCCACCGCTGCGCATCAGAGCGATCACATCTTCAAAGCCTGCGGCCTACCAGTGTTTTTCCCCACTGATGTGCAAGACATTCTCGATCTCGGCTTGCATGCTTTCGCCATGAGCCGCTATGCCGGTGTGTGGACGGGCATGAAGACGATTCAGGAAATCGTTGAATCCTCCATGAGCACGCAGATTGATCCTGATCGCGTGAACATTGTGATCCCCACCGATTTTGAGATGCCCAAGGGCGGCCTGCATATTCGCTGGCCAGATGCGGCGCTCGACCAAGAACAGCGCTTGTTTGATTTCAAATGGTATGCGGCGCTCGCTTATGTGCGCGCGAATCGCTTGAACCGCAATGTGATCGAAGGCAAAAATGATCGCTTGGGTCTGATTGCGAGTGGCAAGGCGTACAACGATTTGCGGCAAGCCTTGGTCGATCTGGGGCTTGATACGGAGACGTGTCAGCGCCTAGGCATTCGCGTGCATAAAGTTGCCGTTGTCTGGCCATTGGAAGCACAAATCACGCGAGAATTCGCCACGGGGCTCAAAGAAATCTTGGTGGTCGAAGAAAAGCGTCAAGTGATCGAATATCAGCTCAAAGAAGAGCTTTACAACTGGCGCTCAGATGTGCGCCCGACCGTGCTCGGCAAGTTTGATGACACTGGTGAAGGTGGCGAATGGAGCATGCCTAATCCCACGGCGAACACACTGCTGCGCGCCAATGCCGATTTGTCGCCAGCTGTTATCGCCAAAGCCGTTGCCGCGCGTGTGAAAAAGCTCGGCGTCGATGACGACACACTCGCCCGCATCGAATCACGCTTGGCCATCATCGAAGCCAAAGAGCGCTCGCTGCAAGTCATCGATTTAAAAGCCGATCGCACGCCATGGTTCTGCTCCGGCTGCCCGCACAACACCTCCACCAAAGTGCCCGAAGGCTCGCGCGCTATGGCTGGCATTGGCTGCCACTTCATGTCGGTCTGGATGGATCGCGCGACCGTTGGCTTCACACAAATGGGCGGCGAAGGCGTGCCCTGGGTTGGCCAGCAGCCGTTCACCAACGATGCGCATATCTTCGCCAATCTCGGCGATGGCACCTACTTCCACAGCGGCTTGCTCGCGATTCGCCAAGCCATTGCCGCCGGCGTAAACATCACCTACAAAGTGCTCTACAACGATGCCGTGGCCATGACGGGCGGGCAGCAAATTGGTGAGCGGCCTGAAGGGCACAGCGTGATTCAAATCGCGCATTCGCTCACGGCAGAAGGCGTGCAAAAACTCGTCGTCGTGACTGACGAGCCTGAGAAATACAATTCCGTTCGCCCTGAGCCTGTCGAAGGGCTCTCAGGGCTTCGACAAGCTCAGCCCGAACGGTTACCAAGCGACGTAGAAGTCAAACATCGCGACTTGCTAGACGATATCCAACGCGAGTTCAGAGAGATCAAAGGCACCACAGCCATCATCTACGACCAAACCTGCGCCACAGAAAAGCGCCGCCGCCGCAAACGCGGCACGATGGTTGATCCCAGCAAGCGCGTGCTGATCAACGAATTGGTATGCGAAGGCTGCGGTGATTGCGGCGTGCAATCCAATTGCATGAGCGTCGAGCCGCTCGAAACAGAATTTGGCCGCAAACGCACGATCAACCAAAGCACTTGCAACAAAGATTTCTCCTGCGTCAAAGGCTTCTGCCCCAGCTTTGTCACGGTTGAAGGTGAGCTCAAGAAAAAATCCAAAACAGGCAAAGCCAACCCATTCGAATTGGGTGCATTGCCTGAACCAACGATTGCACAGATTCCGCAAGGCCACGCCTGGGGCATCATCGTCGCCGGCGTCGGCGGCACAGGCGTGATCACCATTGGCCAGCTCCTGGGCATGGCCGCGCACATGGAAGGCAAGGGCATCGTCACGCAAGATGCCGCCGGCCTCGCGCAAAAAGGCGGCAACACCTGGAGCCATGTGCTTTTGGCCAACAGCCAAAACGACATCGCCACCACCCGTGTGGCCATGGCCAGCGCCGATCTCATCATCGGCTGCGACCCAATGGTTGCCGCCAGCAAAGAAACCATGGCGCGCATGCACGCCGGCCGCACCCACGTAGCGCTCAATTCCCACGGCTCGCCCACCGCCACCTTCGTGCTAGATGGCCTCAAAGGCGGCAATTGGCAAAACCCATCCGAGCGCTGCGCCGCAGCCATCGTCGAAGCCGTGGGCAGCGAAGGCGTAGGCATGTTCAACGCCGATGCCGCAGCGAGCAAGCTCATGGGCGATACGCTCTACACCAACCCCATGATGCTCGGCTTCGCGTGGCAAAAGGGCTGGATTCCGCTGGAAAAAGCCTCGCTAATCCGCGCGATGGAGCTCAACAACGTCGCCATCGACAACAACAAAGCCGCCTTCGAATGGGGCCGCCGCGCCGCCCACGATTGGGCCAGTGTCGAGCAGCTGCTCACGCCCGCGCAAACCATCGAATTCAAAAAGCGCGATAGCGCGCAAGACATGGTCGCCAAGCGCGTTGAGTTCTTAACCAACTATCAAAACGCCGCCTACGCGAACGAGTACAAAGCCTTCGTTGAAAAAGTGAGCAGTGCAGGTAACGCACAGCTTACCGAGGCCGTCACCAAATACCTCTTCAAGCTCATGGCCTACAAAGACGAATACGAGGTCGCCCGCCTGCACACCGACACCGGCTTCCACGACAGAGTGAAGAACCTCTTCGAAGGTAACGTCAAACTCAGCTACCACCTCGCTCCACCCCTGCTCAGCAAGAAGAACAGCAAAGGCGAATTACAAAAGCAAGCCTACGGTGCATGGATGCTCACAGCATTCAAACTCCTCGCCAAACTAAAAGGCCTGCGCGGCACAGCCTTCGATATCTTTGGCAAAACCGAAGAGCGAAAAATGGAGCGCGCCCTGATCACCGAATACCGCGCCAGCATTGAAAAGCTTTTGCCTGCTCTCAATGTTGCTAATGCATCAACCGCCGTGGAAATCGCCCGCATCCCCGAGCTAATCAAAGGCTTCGGCCATGTGAAAGAGCGCAATGTCGTTGCTGCGCGTGCGAAGTGGAGCAAGCTGGAAGAAGAGTTCCTGTCCCCACTGGCCAAAGCTGCTTGATTCTCTAAGGACCACGTCGCTCGCTCGCCCGTTTCGCAACCTGCCTGAGAGTCGATTCCTTCTTCTAAGTTGAAAAACCCAGAGCACTATAAATTCAATAGCACAATGTGCAATAAACATCCCAGCTATCAGGTTAAAAAGCTCTGAATCAAGACAAGCGATACGTTTCCAGATGAATGCTCGTCTCGGTATTACTGATCCCCTTGATCAGCCGAATCCGCTCCAACGTCTTGCCCAGCTCTTGCAAATTCTCGGCGCGTAATTCCGCCAACAGATCCCAGCGGCCGTTGGTGTCGTGCAGTGTGGCTACGTTCGGCTCCCCCAGTAGGCTTGCGATCACGGTGCGGGTTTGGTTGCCTTCTACGGCAATGCTCATCCACGCCTTGATGTCGTTGCGCTGCACATCCGGGCGCACGCGTACTGTATAGCCCACGATGATGCCGGCATTTTCCAGCTTGGTGATGCGGTTCGTTACCGTGCCGCGCGAGACGACTAGCTTGTGCGCTAAATCGGCAATCGAGAGCCGCGCGTCTTGGCGCAGCAGCGAGAGCAATTGGCGATCAGTTTCATCCATTTTGCTATTATGTCATTTTTAATTAGCGATTTGATAGATAAATATCATTTTTAACGCATTTATTGCTATTTTCATTGATTGCACAGAGCGGCAAACTCTCTTTCATCATGAAAACAGCCCTCCAAACCCAATTCTTAAGCGCGCAAAATGCGGCCAAACTCGTGCGCCAAATCGGCCTGCCGCAAGCCCTGCAAGGCATTGCTGCCAATATTCATCAAGACTTTCTGCGCTGGAGAGCCTTCGACAAAAACGCGCGCCTCGCCGCGCATTCCAAAGACGGCGTGATCGAGCTCATGCCGATTGCGGATGACCGCATATTCAGCTTCAAATACGTCAACGGCCACCCGAAAAACACGCAACACGGCCTGCCCACCGTGATGGCCTTTGGCGTGCTCGCCGATGTGGCCACCGGCATGCCGCTCTTGATCAGCGAGCTCACGCTCACCACCGCTATCCGCACTGCGGCCACCAGCGTGGTGGCGGCGCGAGCGCTTGCCCGGCACAACAGCCGCAGCATGGCCTTGATCGGCAATGGTGCGCAAAGCGAATTCCAAGCGTTGGCGTTTCATCATCTGCTCGGCATCGACGAGATTCATCTCTACGACACCGACGTGGAAGCCACCGCCAAGCTCATGAGCAACCTACAGGCCAATCCCGATGCACGTGGTTTGCGCATCAGCGCCTACGCCAGCACACGCGAAGCCGTGCGCGGCGTGGACATCATCACCACCGTCACAGCCGACAAAACCAATGCCGCCATCTTGACAGCCGACATGATCGAGCCCGGCATGCACATCAACGGCATAGGCGGCGATTGTCCCGGCAAAACAGAGATTCCACCTGAAGTGCTGCGCATGGCTAGCGTCTTCGTCGAGTTTGAGCCACAAACCCGTATCGAAGGTGATTTGCAGCACATGCCAGCAGACTTTGCCGTGACCGAGCTGTGGCAAGTGCTTGCTGGCAAACAACTGGGGCGCGTGAGCGACGACCAAATCACGATGTTTGATTCCGTCGGTTTCGCAATCGAAGATTTTTCTGCATTGCGCTTTTTGCAGAGCAGCGCCACGGCACAAGGCCTCACGCAGCCGCTTGATCTGATTCCGCATTTGGATGATCCTAAAAATCTCTACCAACTGATCAAGCCCCAAGCCATCATGCGCAACGCCGCCGCCAAATCTGCGGCTACAGTGGCAGCATGAGCAAAGCCAACTCTTCTCCCTCCATCAGCTTGATCGGAGCCCCCACCGACATTGGCGCAGGCGCGCGCGGCGCAAGCATGGGGCCAGAAGCCTTGCGCGTGGCGGGCCTCCGCGAAGCCTTGCAAGGGCTGGGCATGCCCGTGAAAGATTGCGGCAATCTGCAAGGGCCTGCCAATCCGTGGTTGCCTGCGGTCAACGGCTTTCGGCATCTTCAAGAGGTCGTGCAATGGAGTGCTGTGCTCCATGACGCGATGCTGGCCGAGCTTTCCGCAGGCCAACTGCCCATCATGCTCGGCGGCGATCACTGTTTAGGCATCGGCTCGATCAGCGCCGTGGCCAAGCATTGCAAAGCGCGTGACAAAAAGTTGCGCGTGCTCTGGCTGGATGCGCATGCGGATTTCAACACCGCTACGCTCACACCGAGTGGCAATATTCATGGCATGCCGGTAGCTTGCTTGTGTGGCCAAGGGCCAGCGGAGCTAGTGAGCATCGGTGGCTTCTCGAAAGAAAAGCCTGCACTGCATCCGAAAGAGATTCGCCAAATCGGCATCCGCAGCGTCGATGCAGGCGAGAAAAAACTTGTACACGACATGGGCATCGAAGTATTCGACATGCGCTACATCGACGAGATGGGCATGCGGCATGCGATGGAGCTCGCGCTCGCGTTGATGGATGCCAACACCCATCTGCATGTGAGCCTAGATGTCGATTTTCTCGATCCTGACATCGCACCCGGCGTGGGCACCACAGTGCGCGGCGGCCCCACTTATCGCGAAGCCCAGCTGTGCATGGAAATGATTGCTGACACTGGCCGCTTAGCCTCGCTCGATATCGTTGAGCTCAACCCGGCGTTTGATATTCGCAATCGCACAGCGGAGCTGGCTGTAGATTTGGTAGAAAGCTTGTTTGGCAAAAGCACCTTGATGCGCGCTTAAGTGCGTAGGCTGATGCCCACCTGATTTACTTCAAGCTGTTGGCCAGGAACGCCTGTAAGCGCTCCGTCTGAGGTTTGAGCAGCACCTCTTTCGGATCGCCTTGCTCTTCAATGCAGCCCTTGTGCAAGAAGACCACATGATTGCTCACCTCACGAGCGAAGCTCATCTCATGGGTGACGACAATCATCGTGCGGCCTTCTTCAGCCACCGATCGCATCACGCGCAACACTTCGCCCACCAGCTCAGGATCGAGCGCGGAAGTGGGCTCGTCAAACAGCATCACCTTGGGCTCCATCGCCAGCGCACGTGCAATGGCCACGCGCTGCTGCTCGCCGCCTGAGAGATGGGCTGGGAACGCATCTTTGCGGTGATGCACGCCCACGCGCTGCAAATAGCGCTCGGCACGCTCACGCGCCTCTGCCCTAGTCAGCCCCAAAACATGCACGGGCGCTTCCATCACATTGTCCAGCGCCGTCATGTGCGCCCACAAATTGAAATGCTGAAACACCATCGCCACTTGGCTGCGCAGGCGCTGCAGTTGCGCGGCATCCGCTGCTTGCAAAGCGCCATCCTTGCCCGCTTTGAGCTGCAGCTCTTCGCCACCCAGCACGATGCGGCCACTGTTGGGTTGCTCCAACAGATTCAGGCAACGCAAAAACGTGCTCTTGCCTGAACCACTGGAGCCGATCATGGAGATCACATCGCCCGCATGAGCTTGCACGCTCAAGCCTTTCAAGACTTCGTTGCTGCCAAAGCGCTTGTGGATGTTCTCAGCTTGTAAAACGGGTGTCGCAGTCATTCGAAAATCCTTAGGGGCTCAGTAGCTTGCCGGTGCGTGCCAGCGATGTGCCAGCGATTTTGGCGAGGCGTTTGCCCGCGTGCGCCCAGCGCGTGCTGCAGCGGGCGTAGAGCACGCCACCAGAGGCGCAGCGCAAGGTGGTGATCGCGCCAGTGTCTGGATCGACGATATCTGCAATCGCATCGCCGGCCTGTACCGCTTCGCCGCTTTGGCGATGGAAGACGATCACGCCTGCGCTTGGCGCGGCGATGGGCTCCGAGCCTGATAAGGGCGTGGGTTCGCACAGCGCTTTTTTCTCTGGCGCTGTGCCTGCAACAAAGCCTTGGGTTTGCAAAAAGCCGATCAAGGCTTGTGCGTCTTGATGAGCCAAGGCATGACTCACATCCGCTTCGCCGCGCAGCTCCACCGTTGTGGAAAAGCAAGCCAGCGGAATGTTGGCCTCGGGCATTAGGCGCTGCATATCGAGCCAAGGGCGGCTGCAGGCTTCATCAAACGGTGAATCACCCGATTCTGTGGCGAGCAGCACAGCACGCGCGCCCAGTTGTGCGCTCAACTGATTGAGCTGAGATGCTTGTGGCGTGAGGCCGTAAAGATGCACCACGGCATCGCTGTCGCAATGCAGATCGATCACGATATCGGCGTCAATCGCCAGTTGGAGCAGGCGGCGCTTCAAATCTTGCGCTGATGTCAGCGCGGGCAAGGCATCAGCAGCGGCTTGGAGTGCAGCGCGGATCGTGCCCACCACATCTTTGCCCAAGCCAGATGTCAACTGCTGCACCACCGCTTGTGACAGTTCGGGAAAGCCTCGGTTGAAATTGATGCCATCGCTGAGATTAAAACGCCCATGGTGCTGGCCATGGATGTGTTGCGACAAACCCAGCGGATTGGCATAGGGCACGAGCACGATCTCGCCGAACAATTGGCCTTGTGTTTCGAGCTCTTGCAGCAGTGTTTTCAGATGCAGCGCGGTGAGCATGGCCGGCACTTCATCGGCATGCAGGGCGGCTTGGATGTAGGCCTTGCGCCCAGCGCCAACTGCGCCAAAACGAAGCACTTGCAAGCGGCAAGTTTGGCCGGGCGCAGGCGCGATCAAGTCAATGTATTCAGTCTGCATATTGTTCTTTAATGTGCGACGGCCACATTCTTTTGCGGCTGCAAATGCTTCATATACTTTTTCTCAATCAGCTTGAAGATGCCGACCAAGCTGAAGGTGAGGATGAAATAAATCACCGCTGCCACGCCGAACGATTCCGTAACAAGCAAATGGTTGGAATTCACATCGCGCGCCACGCGGGTGATGTCCACCAAGGTCACGGTGCTGGCAATCGCGGTGGCATGCATCAGGCCGACCACTTCATTGCTGTATTGCGGCAGCGCGCGGCGCAAGGCGCTGGGCAGCAGGATGCGGGCATACAGCTTGATGCCAGAGAGACCATAGCTGCGCGCTGCTTCAATCTCGCCATGGTTGGTTGCCTTTAAAGCACCTGCAAAAATTTCCGTGGTGTAGGCGGCGGAATTGAGCGTGAAGGCCAGCCAGGCACAAAACCAAGCGTTTTTCAGCAGAAACCACGCCGGGCTGTTGCGCACGGCTTCAAATTGCGCGAGGCCGTGATAGATGATGAAGAGCTGCACTAAGAGCGGCGTGCCGCGCAGCACATAGGTGAAGAGCCACACCGGCTTGGAGAGCCAATGCCGATCCGACACACGCGCTACCGCCAGCGGTACGGAAATCACAAAGGAGCTGGCCAAACTGATGGCCAGCAACACGAGCGTGGTTCGGATGCCTTCGACGTAAAGCGGCAGGCTGTTCGAAATAACTTGCCAGTCAAGCATCAAAAGTTCACTTTCTTCACGCCCAAGCTGTAGCGTTTTTCGATCTGCGAAAGAATGATGATGGAGATCGTTGTGAGCGCGAGATAAATCAGCGCCACGGCCATGTAGAAGGTGAACGGTGCTCGCGTCGTAGCCGCGGCCAAGCCAGCGCGGTGAATCATGTCATCCAAGCCGATGATCGAGACCAAGGCCGAGGCCTTGATCATGATGAGCCAATTGTTGGAAAAGCCGGGAATCGCATGCCGAACCATCTGCGGCAAGATGATGCGCCGCCACACTTGCCAGCGCGAGAGGCCGAAGGCCATGGCGGCTTCAGACTGGCCTTTGGGAATGGCGAGAATCGCGCCGCGAAAAGTCTCGGTAAGGTAGGCACCAAAAATGAAGCCCACTGTAAGCACGCCAGCGAGAAAGGGCGGAATATCGATGTAGCCCCAGCCTCGTGCATCCGCAATTTTGTTGATGGCAATCTGCCCGCCATAGAAAATCAGCAGCATCAACACCAGCTCAGGCAAGCCGCGAATCAGCGTGGTGTACACATCTGCTGCCCAACGCGCACCCCGCGAGCCAGACAGCTTGGCCGCTGCGCCAATCAGGCCGAACACACACGCAATGGCCAGCGAAGTGGCGGACACTTGCAGCGTGAGCACCAAGCCTTCGAGGATGGCGGGCAGGTAGCCGTAGAGCATGGGGTTTTATTTACTATGAAAATAAGAGCAGCTCGCGCAGTGTTTATGCCGGCGAACTGCTCAAAACGCTTTGAATTCAGCAATAAAAATGCGATTTATTCGCCGCGAATGTTCACATCAAAGTACTTGTCATTGATGGTTTTGTAGGTGCCGTTGGCGGTGATGGTTTTGAGCGCTGCGTTGATCTTGGTGCGCAGCTCGGTCTCGCCTTTTCGCATCGCGATACCTACACCACCACCTTGACTTGCGCCGCCTGATGGATAGATGCCAGGACCGACTTTGGTGAAGCCCGCGCCGGCTGGAGATTTCAAGAATGCAGCGGTGGCAGCGAGGGAAGAACCAAAGCCGATATCGCCACGCCCTGCGGCCAGCTCCATCGTCACTTCGGATTCTTTGGCAACTTGCAAGATTTCGCTGTCTTTGTAGTTATCTGCCAAGTATTTGGCGCGCGGTGTGTTGCGCGTGACGATGATTTTCTTGCCCTTCAATGCAGCGGGGGTCACAGCCGTAAACGCGCCTGTTTTGGCAACGAAGGTGGAAGGAATGTCGTAATAGGAATCGCTGAAATCGGCGTTCTTCTTGCGCTCTTCGGTGATCGACATCGATGCCACGATCATGTCGAATTTCTTGGCGTTGAGCGCGGGCATCATGCCATCCCACTCTTGCGCGACCATCGTGCATTCAGCCTTCATTTGGGCGCAGAGGGCATTGGCGATGTCAATGTCAAAGCCGGAGAATTTGCCGTCGGGCGACATTTGGGAAAACGGTGGGTAATTGGCTTCCACACCAATGCGGATTTTTGCCCAGCCGGGGGCTTGGGCTTGCACAGCGGTGGCAATTAAAAGGCTGGCCAAGAGCGCGGAAGCGCCAAGAATTTTACGGATCATGGGTTTCTCCAAAAATGAAAGGATATGCTGATGAAATTGCTGCAATTTGTCAGAATCCTATTTGTACCATAATTTTCATAAAATGAGAATATGAAAAAACCCAGTCTTTCACATCAATCTGCTGATAGCTCAGCAGACACCGCCTTTGCTCAGTCTGATTTGGGGCGCAAATTGCTACTGATACTCTCAGATGCCAAAGCTAGCGCCGCCAACAAGGCCGTGGCCGAGCAATTGCTGCGCAACCCAGTGCGCGCCACGGCTTGGGGCATTGAAGAGCTGGCCGCGCATGCCAACACGTCTGCCGCCACGCTCAGCCGCTTTGCCCGCAGCATGGGTTTCACGGGCTTTGCCGCCATGCGTGACGCGATGGCGCAGGTGCTGCAAAGCATGCTCCAGCCCATGGAGAAGCTGCGCGACGCCGTGCAGCCGGGCGCTAAGCAAGGCGCGGTCACGCAAAGCTTGGAGGCGGGCCTAAACAACGCGCGCTCCGCTGCTCAGGCTTTGGATGCCGCGCAACTCACGCGCATCAGCGCGCGGCTGGCCACGGCGGGCACGGTGTATGTGATGGGCTTTGGCATCAGCTCGCATTTGGCTGCGATGCTTGCTTTGGATTTACAGCCTTTTTGCAAAACGCTGATCAATGTGGTGGAATTCGGCGGCACGGAAGTGGCGGCCGGCCGCTTGATGAACATTGATAAAAACGATGTGCTCATCGTGCTGAGCTTTCCGCGCTATGCTCGCGATGCCATTCAGCTTACCAGCTACGCACGTGACCGCGGTGCGCATGTGGTGGCCCTGACGGACGCCATGGCTTCGCCCTTGGTGGCGCAAGCCGATGAGGTGTTGCTCGCCACCGCACACCATCCTGTGATTTCCAGCAGCTCGGTGGCTGCTGTGCTGCTGATTGAGGCGCTAGTGACGAGCTTGATGGTCAGCCGCAAAGGGCATGTGCAGCAAGCGGGCAAGCTCACTGAAGCGATTGCCAGCTATCTGATTTCGCCAGTCAGCAAAAAGCGTTAGAGCGTTTTGACAGTAGACAATCTGCGCAGCGCTTGCTGCACCACATCGCTTTGCATGCTGCGATAAATCAGAGATTCTTCCGCCTCTTTAGCAAGCGCACCGCTTTCGCTATAGCTTATGTCGCGCTGCTGGAGCAGTTCTGTTTCGGCAATGACCTCGTTGCCGGCTTTATCGCGTAAGCGGAACTTGAAGCGCACGCGAAGCTGGAATTCGCGCACCAGCCCCGTGGCGTTTACGCCAACGACCGTTTTTTCGCGCTGATCTTGGATCACTTCAAGGATGACCTGGGCGGCATCCAGCTGGCGGTTGTCTGTGATCACGCGAACACCGCTGGACTCTAGCGCGCGGCGTAGCTCTTGACCCAAGCTGGAGCTTTCGGCGAAGCCTGCAAACAGCGTGTTGAATGGTAAATTGGCTGCTTGGCGCAACTGGAAGCCGCAGGCCGATAAGCCCGCGGCGAGCATTGGCACAGAGGAGGCAGTCAGAATCAAACGGCGGGAATAAGCTTGCGATGTCATTGTGCTCACACCACGATGTTAACCAATCGACCGGGCACAACGATGATTTTCTTCGGTGCAGCGCCAGCCGCTGCTTTTTGGAAGGCCTCGCTGGCCACTGCTGCCGCTTCGATTTGCTCTTTGCTCGCACCGGCAGCCACGCGAATCGAACCGCGCAATTTGCCGCCTACTTGCAGCATCAGCTCAATCTCATCTTGCACCAAGGCCTGCGCGTTGACCTGCGGCCAAGGCGAATCAAGCAGATCGCCATGCATTTTTACAAAGCCCAACTCTTGCCAGAGCGCATGCGTCAAATGCGGCGTGGCGGGATAGAGCACGCGCAGCAAAATGCCGAAGCCTTCAAACAACACGGCCATATCACTGCTGGCGGCGATTTGCGTGCCGTCTTCCACCTTGAAGCCTTCGAGCGCATTGAGCAATTTCATCGCACCGGAGACGACGGTGTTGTATTGCATGCGCTCGTAGTCATAACTCACTTGCTTGAGCACGGTGTGAATTTCTAAGCGCAGCGCCTTGGCGGATTTGCTCAGATTTTGTGCATCTAATGCACCATCTGCCCTAATAAAACCTGCGCCAGATGCTATGGAATTAATAGCGCTTAACTTGCCGCCAAATTGCCAAACGCGGCGCAAGAAGCGGTAGCTGCCTTCGACTGCTCCATCGTTCCATTCCAGCGTGGCCTCGGGTGGCGCGGTAAACATGGTGTATAGGCGCGCTGTGTCTGCGCCGTATTTGTCGATCAGCTCTTGCGGGTCGATGCCATTGTTTTTGCTCTTGCTCATCGTGCCTACGCCTTCGTAGGTGATGGCTGTGCCGGCAGGCAGCGGCTCGCCAGCGTACTGAACGGCGTGCTTCAGCTTCGCGCCGATGATCTTGCCAGCATCGTCATGCACATGCTCTACATCATGCGGCCAGAAATACTCTTTGCCGCCTTTCTCGTTTTTACGCGAGTAGATGTGATTGAGCACCATGCCTTGGCAGAGCAGTTTGGTAAACGGCTCATCGGCTTGCATCAAGCCCATGTCGCGCATGACTTTCGTCCAGAAGCGGGCATAGAGCAAATGCAGAATGGCGTGTTCGATGCCGCCGATGTACTGGTCCATCGCCGCTCCGCCACCAGGCGTGGCAGTGCGAGGCATCCAGTAATCCACAGCGCTGTTAGTCATCGAAGCGCTGGCTTTCTGATCCGCTTCAGGCAAACAGTAGCGGATGAAATACCAGCTCGAATCGACGAAGGTATCCATCGTGTCGGTCTCGCGCTTGGCCGCTTTGCCGCAGATCGGGCAGGTCGCGCCGGCATGGAAGCCTTCGTGCTTATGCAGCGGATTGCCTGAGCCATCGGGGATGCAATCTTCAGGCAGCTTCACCGGGAGCTGATCAAAGGGCACGGGCTGCGCACCATGCTCTGGGCAATGCACAATGGGAATCGGCGTGCCCCAGTAGCGCTGGCGGCTGATGCCCCAATCGCGCAAACGCCAAGTGGTTTTTTTCTCTCCGAGGTGTTTGGCGGTGAGATCAGCAGCGACTGCATCTACGCAGGTTTTGAATTTCAAGCCATCGTACTTGCCGGAATTGACCGCTGTGCCTTCGCCTTTTTCGGCGTAGTGCTCTTGCCATGCATCAGTGGAGAAACTCTGCTGGGCAACTTGCACCACTTGCTTGATGCCCAAGCTGTACTTCTTCGCAAACGCAAAATCCCGTTCATCATGCGCGGGCACACCCATCACCGCGCCGTCGCCATAGCTGATCAGCACATAGTTGCCCACCCAGACTTCAACCTGCTCACCCGTCAAAGGATGCGAGACGAAGAGACCCGTGCCCACACCTTCTTTTTCTTTCAACGCAAGCTCGGCTTCTGTCGTGCCGCCCGCCTTGAGCGCTTCAATTTTCGTAGCAAGCTGCGCAGACAATTCGCCGGCTCTCACTGCTATTGGGTGCTCAGGTGCCACCGCCACGAAGGTCACGCCCATGATGGTGTCTGCACGCGTGGTGAAGACGTACATCTTGCCGTCTTGAATCAAATGCCCTTGCGCATCCTTGATTTGATGCGGAAACGCAAAGCGCACGCCTTCGGATTTGCCGAGCCAGTTTTCCTGCATCAGGCGCACTTTGTCTGGCCAGCCTGTGAGCGTTGCATTTGGGTTTCCGATCTGCACATGATCGAGCAGCTCTTGCGCGTAGTCAGTAATCTTGAGGTAGTAGCCAGGAATCTCGCGCTTCTCGACAGTCGCGCCTGTGCGCCAGCCCTTGCCGTCAATCACTTGCTCATTGGCCAGCACGGTTTGATCGACTGGATCCCAATTGACAACTTGCGTTTTGCGATAAGCGATGCCCTTTTCCAGCATCTTGATGAACAGCCACTGATTCCATTTGTAATACGCCGGATCGCAAGCCGCCATCTCGCGGCTCCAATCAATCGCTAGCCCCATGGCCTGCATTTGGCCTTTCATGTGCTCGATGTTGGAATACGTCCACTTCGCGGGTGGCACGCTGTTTTTCATCGCGGCATTCTCTGCCGGCAGGCCAAACGCATCCCAGCCCATGGGCATGAGCACGTTGTAGCCCTTCATGCGCAGCTGGCGTGCGAGCATGTCGTTGATGGTGTAGTTGCGCACATGGCCCATGTGCAGCTTGCCGCTGGGATAAGGCAGCATGGAGCAGGCATAGTATTTGGGCTTGAGCTGGCCTTGCTTGTTTTTCGCCTTTTCACTCACGCGATAGGCATCCAGCGCCTTCCAATGGCTTTGCGCGGCCGTTTCAACCGCAGTGTGATCGTATTTTTCTTGCATCCCCTGATTTTACGGGGGATGACACTTTAGTTCGCCTTAAACCGTTCGCCCTGAGCCCGTCGAAGGGCTCTCAAGGGCTTCGACAAGCTCAGCCCGAACGGATGAGCTCATCAGGGCTTTGTGGTGGGCGCTTGAGGATTTGCCACAAAGCCAATGCGCGTGAGGCCGGCTTTTTGCGCGATGCCGATCACTTCAATCACTTTTCCGTAGGGCACGGATTCGTCGCTGCGCAGCTGGACTTCGGTGTCCTTGTTTTGCTTGGCGGTTTGTTGCAGGCTGGTGGCCAGCGCGGGCAGCTCGATGGCTTGATCGCCGAGGAAGACTTTGGCAGATTTGTCGATCACCACCGTCACGAATTTGGGGGCTTCTGTGGGCTTGGCGGCTT
Organism: Comamonadaceae bacterium; assembly: GCA_013297925.1. Lineage (GTDB taxonomy): Bacteria > Pseudomonadota > Gammaproteobacteria > Burkholderiales > Burkholderiaceae_C > JANMDU01. The sequence continues at coordinate 31,676 of JAAFJC010000001.1, read as the reverse complement.
CACTGCTGGGCAGATCAAGCTTGATCGAGCTGGCAAGCAGCGGCGCGGTAATGATGAAGATCACCAAGAGCACGAGCATCACGTCCACTAAGGGCGTGACGTTGATCTCGCTCATCGGCTGGCTGCCCTTGCTGCGCTCGAGTTTGCCAAAGCTCATGGCTTACTTCACCGAGTGATGCGCCAGCAGCTCGCGCAAATCTCGCGCGAAGCCTTCCAGATCGGCTTCGATGCGGCCGATGTAGCGGCCAAAGAGGTTGTAGGCGAGTACGGCGGGGATGGCGACTGCCAAGCCAGCGGCCGTCATGATCAGTGCTTCGCCCACGGGGCCGGCGATTTTGTCGATCGTCACTTGGCCTGCGCCGACCAAGCCGACGAGGGCGTGATAGATGCCCCAGACGGTGCCAAGCAGGCCGACGAAGGGCGCTGTGGAGCCCACAGTGGCGAGCAAAATTTGGCCAAATTGGAGCTTGAGCAGCACCCCATGCAAGGCATCGCGCAAGAGGCGGGTCAGCTGCTGGGCTTTGTCGCCCGCTCCGGCAAGCGTGCCTGTTGAATTGACCTGTGCAGCATCGATCAGCGGCAGCACCAAAAGCTCTCGATCCAGCGCGGCAACGCTGGCGCGACCTTGGCTCACATCAGCAGCCTGCCAAAAGCTAGCCACTGATTTGGTGACATCAGGTACAGCGCGCTTGATGATCCAGGCTTTCCAAAAAATCACCACCCAACTGGCGATCGACATGAGCAGAATCAACACGGCAATGAATTTGCCGACGCCATCACTTTGCTTGAGGAAATCCAGTGCATCCATTTTTAGTGTTTTCCATTGGCTTTGTCGTTGAGTCCAAGCACATCAAACATATCGTACATGCCGCTTTTCTTGCCCGCAAGGTAGCGCACGGCGCGAAGCGCACCGGCCGAATACGTGGCTCGGCTGGATGATTTGTGGGTGATTTCAATCCGCTCGCCGATACCAGCAAAGAGCACGGTGTGGTCGCCCACGATATCGCCACCGCGAATGGTGGAAAAGCCGATCGTGGAAGGATCGCGTTCGCCCGTGTGGCCATAGCGCTCATAGACGGCGCAATCTTTCAAATCTCGACCAATTGAGTCAGCGATCACTTCGCCCATCTTCAGCGCCGTGCCCGAAGGCGCATCCACCTTGTGGCGATGGTGCGCTTCAATGATCTCAATGTCGTAGCCGGTGGCCAGTGCTTTTGCGGCCATCTGTAGCAGCTTCAAAGTGACGTTCACACCCACGCTCATATTGGGCGCAAGCAAGATAGAAATGTCTTTAGAGGCTTCTTGCAATTGCTGCTTTTGCGCATCGGAAAAGCCCGTGGTGCCAATCACCATGTTCACGCCTTGCTTGCGGCATTGCGCCAAATGGGCCATCGTGCCTTCAGGGCGGGTGAAATCGATCAAAGCATGGCAGCCTTTCAAGGCATGCGCCACATCAGAGGTGATCGTGATGCCGCTGGCTGTGCCGAGGAAGCCACTGGCATCCAGCCCAATGCCGGGACTGTTGGGCACATCCAAAGCGCCGCCGAGCATGCAATCCTCTGAATTCGTTACGGCCTCAATCAGCATGCGCCCCATACGGCCACCTGCACCAGCAATGCAAATTTTGTGCGGCTTGCTCATTAGCGAACGGCGGACTCTAAGGGTGGATAGACACGCGCTGGCGCATTGCTGCTGGCTGCGTTGTTGCTCGTGGCCGAAGGAGCTGCTGTCGAGGGCGCTGGCAACTTATCAGCCGCCACTTCCAGCACAGGCACTTTGCCCAGCTTGCGGCCCGCAGAGAGCGATGTAACAAACGCGTCTTCAGTGATCAGCTCATCGCTTTCTACTTTGGCCATCTCATCGCCTTTGAACAACACCGTGAGCTTGCGCTGCTGAGGCTCTTGGCCCTGGCGGCGGATGGTGAAGACGTATTCCCAGCGATCGGCATGAAAAGCGCTGGTGACCAAAGGAGAGCCCAAAATATCCTTGACCTGCGTGCGGGTCATTCCTAACTGCAGCGCCTCTTTTTGTTCTTTAGAGATGAAGTTACCTTGGACGACTTCGGCGCGGTAGGGCGTGACCAAGCCTGCAACGCGCCCTGAGGCGTTGTTGAAACTTGAACAAGCCGTGAGACACAGGCCGGCGAGAGCTAAAAAACTAAGACGAAAAGCAAAAGAGGCAGGCATTGCAAACAGGGCGCGGGCGCGGAAGGTGCGCACCAGCGGCAGGAGGGTTATGATCAATCCATTGTAGCGGCTCATCTCTACCCTTTAATTGCGCCATGACCACGCTTGATGAACTAAAAAATACGGGCCTCAAAGCCACTTTGCCACGCCTGAAGATCATGCAGATTTTTCAGGCGGGCGCGCAACGCCACATGACGGCCGAGGATGTGTATCGCGTGCTGCTTGGCGAGCGTACCGATATTGGCCTCGCCACGGTGTATCGCGTGCTCACGCAGTTTGAGCAAGCGGGCTTGCTCACACGGAGCAATTTTGAGAGCGGCAAGGCGGTTTATGAGCTCAACGAAGGCACGCACCATGATCATTTGGTGTGCCTCGATTGCGGCAGGGTGGAAGAATTTCACGATCCTGAGATTGAAAAGCGCCAAACGGCTGTTGCCAAGGCCAAGGGCTTTGCCCTGGAAGAGCATGCGCTCTCGCTGTATGCACGTTGCACCAAGACCGCTTGCCCGCATCGTCCTACAGCAGGTAAAACGGCTTGATTTTGAGGTGTTTTAGGGCTCTGGCCGGCATAGAACGTGCGGAAGGCGCTCACTTTTTCATAGCGTTTGTATCTTGAGTTCAGATTCCTCAGCTCCCCTGTCACCCCCACTTTCGCCTCCTTTGCGCCCTAGCGTGCTGCGGCCAGGCGTGAAGTTTTTGCTGTCTCACGTCGCGCATTTCATCGCTTTGGGCGCAGGCTCAGGCCTTTCGCGGATAGCGCCCGGTACGGTGGGCACTTTGTGGGCTTGGGCGGCGTTTGCCGTGATGCAGTTGTATCTCTCCGAGGCGCAAATCGGTGGCCTGATCTTGGTCTCGCTCTTCGTTGGCTGGTGGGCCTGCACGGTGACGGCTGCGCATCTGCGCGTACTCGACCCTGGCGCGATTGTGTGGGATGAGGTGGTGGCGTTTTGGATTATCCTTTGGCTGCTCACACCCGCAGGATTTTGGGCACAGCTCGCGGCGTTTGCACTGTTTCGCTTCTTTGATGCTGTGAAGCCCGGCCCGGTAGCTTGGGCAGACGAGTTGTTTCATGGCTTCGGCTGGAGGGCTGGCCTAGGCATCATGCTCGATGATTTGGTGGCTGCGGCTTGCACTTTGCTGGTGATTGCGTTGTGGCTGTTTTGAGGATTGATGAATGACTCAGGCACTACAAAATAGTGAGCAAGCTGCGCAGATTCTATGCCGGCGATTGGCCGATTCCCTTGTTAAAAACGAGCTCAAGCTGGTCACAGCAGAAAGCTGCACAGGCGGCATGATTTCCGCGGCGTGCACCGATTTAGCAGGTTCATCCGATTGGTTTGAGCGTGGCTTTGTCACGTATTCCAATGCAGCGAAAACCGAGCAGCTGGGCGTGGATGCGGCCTTGATTGAAGTGCATGGCGCAGTGAGCGAACCCGTCGCCCGTGCAATGGCCTTCGGTGCGATTCGTCACAGCGCCGCTCAGGTCAGCATTGCGGTGACAGGCATCGCAGGCCCCAGCGGCGGCAGCGCTGCCAAACCCGTGGGCACAGTGTGGTTTGGTTTCTCGGTGCGAGGCCAGTTGCACAGCGAGACGATGTGCTTTGATGGTGATCGCGCCGCGGTTCGGTCGCAGACGGTGACACATGCGTTTCAGCGGGTTCTGGGACTTTTGTTAGCGGATCGGTAGGTTTAAAGTCTCAGCAAACGCGACAATCCGAACACCCTTTGAATAAATGGAAGCATCATGTTCACAAAGCTAGAAGCTCAATTGCCGGTACGGTACAGCGCATTTCTTGCTTGTGTTGCGCTTGCACTATTGGGCCTGTTTTGCATCATCGCATTTGATGTGGGTTGGCTTTGGACCTTGGTTTTTACAGCCTTGAGCGCTTTGGGTATCCGCGATCTGCGGCAGGAGCGCCACGCCGTGCTACGCAACTATCCAGTGATTGGGCACATGCGCTTTCTGCTCGAATTCATTCGGCCTGAAATCCGCCAGTATTTTTTGGAAGGCGACAATGAAGCCGCGCCTTTTTCTCGCGCGCAGCGCTCGCTCGTTTATGCCAGAGCCAAAGGCGATAGCGACAAGCGGCCTTTTGGCACACAGTTGGATGTGAGCGCGGATGGCTACGAATGGATCAATCACTCTGTTGCCCCCACAAAAGTAGCCACCCATGATTTCCGGATCACGATTGGCGCGCAGGCTAATGGCTGCGCGCAGCCTTACTCAGCCAGTGTTTTTAACATCTCTGCGATGAGCTTTGGTGCACTCAGCGCCAATGCAATTTTGGCGCTGAATCAAGGCGCCAAAGCGGGCGGCTTTGCGCACGATACAGGCGAGGGCTCGATCAGTGTGCACCATCGCCAGCACGGCGGCGATTTGATCTGGGAAATTGGATCGGGCTATTTTGGTTGTCGCAATGCTGATGGTTCATTCAGCCCTGAAAAATTCAAAGCGAATGCGCTTGATCCGCAGGTCAAGATGATTGAGCTCAAGCTCAGCCAAGGCGCCAAACCTGGGCATGGTGGTTTGCTTCCAGGCCCCAAGGTAACGGCTGAGATCTCCGCTGCTCGCGGCGTACCTGAAGGTATCGATTGCGTCTCCCCCGCCTCTCACAGTGCGTTTTCAACCCCGCTCGACATGATGGCGTTCATCGCGCAATTGCGTGAGCTTTCGGGTGGCAAACCTGTGGGCTTCAAGCTGTGTATTGGGCATCCCTGGGAATGGTTTGCAATGGTTAAAGCCATGCTGGCCACCAATATCGTGCCGGATTTCATCGTGGTCGATGGCGCTGAGGGCGGCACCGGCGCAGCGCCTGTGGAATTTACCGATCATGTGGGCGCGCCGCTGCAAGAGGGCCTGCTGCTCGTGCACAACACGCTCAAAGGTGCAGGCTTGCGTGATCGCATCCGCATTGGCTGCGCCGGCAAAGTGGTGAGCGCTTTTGATATGGCGCGCATGATGGCCCTGGGTGCGGATTGGTGCAATTCAGCGCGCGGCTTCATGTTTGCGCTGGGCTGCATTCAAGCGCAGGCCTGCCATACCGGCCATTGCCCCACAGGAGTGACTACGCAAGATGCGCATCGCATGAAGGCGCTACATGTGCCGAGCAAGGCTGAACGGGTGCATCATTTTCATACACAGACACTGCACGCATTGGCCGAAATTGTGCAAGCAGCGGGCCTACAGCATCCGGGCGATATCACGGCGCATCACATTGTGCGCAGGGTGAACGATAACGAGGTGCGCTTGCTTGCAAATCTGGTGCCGCAAGTGCCGGCAGGCAGTTTGCTGCAAAGCGATATAAGCGCTGTGCACAATGTGTTTCGCATGTATTGGCCCAGAGCGCGTGAGAGCAGCTTTTCAATGCTGCCGGCATGAGTAAATCGCTACGTCAAGTCTGCAGAGATGGTGTGCATGTTCCGCCCTAAGCGATTCAGCAATGAAGGTGACGCGTTGTCTAAGGGTGGGGGTAATGATGAGGCTGGCTCTTTGGAGCTGACGGGTTTTTGTGTAGAAATGCAGCGGGTGAGGTACAGCGCATAAATATCGCGCGTAAGCCACGGCTTGAGCTCCGGGCACTCTTTGCTCAAGCGCGCCATGGTATGAGGGCTTTCCCACAACAAGTCGATCAAAAGGCTGTGACGGGGATACAGCAGCGACCCGCGCACCTTGGGATTAGCTTTGATATGAATAGGCTTGCTTTGGTAGCGTTCTGGCAGCGTAACTTCTGGGCAGCGCATGGCAAACAACCAACCCAGCTCGATCAAACTGCACTCTACAAAATGAGCGGGTGCAAAATTGGCAGACCCAGGTCTGCGAAGCCAAGCATCTGCGCTCACATCTGCAGGACGGATGCCGGGGCGCAGCAAGACTCGACGCCTAGGAAAATCAACGATGGCATCCATCACGCCTTCACGCTCAAGGTGATAAGTGTGGTTGGCATCAAACTCATCCCTGCGCTCGGTTAGCTCAGCTGCGAGTGCATACAAGGAGCGCTCGGTACGCAGCAGCTGCTCAAACATCTGCAGTGCTCTGAGCAAGCTGGTTTCGTGATCAAGGTTGAATACGGAGAGTCCATCCGTAGACAGCCCCAAAGATTTCAAGTGAGCGGCATCACTGATCGCAAAAGGTGATTTCAAATGACCCAAATCAACGCCACAAGGCGTGCCGGAGGCTGAACGATACAGGGCGGGTAAGAATTGCAGTTGTGTGCCGCTGACTTGCACAACACCAGCCCCACGTACTAAAAATGCATCAGCTTCTAAAACATCAGCGATCTGCCAAATCGGGCGCTGATCTTCAGACGCCCCAACTTTGCCTCTGGCTTGAGAAATTGCAGCCAATAGCCGGCGCACAGCTGCTTCAGCCGAGCTATCAAAACCTACTAAACCCAAGAACAACAGGGTAGACTGCATTGTTTTATGTAGGATACATGCGTTAATCCGTCAAATCTAAAGCAATTTGGGCTTAACCGCAAGCACACGCCCCATCAGTTTTGATGAGATTTGACGACTGTGTAGCGACTTGCCAACGCGACCAGAATAATGACCGGCAGACCCAATACAGCCGTTCCCGTAAAGAACTGTGCGTAACCAATGTTGTTTACCATTTGACCCGAGAATCCGGCCAAAAATTTGGGCAATAAGAGCATCAGTGAACTAAACAAAGCGTATTGCGTCGCAGAGTACTGAATATTGGTTAGGCTTGATAAGTAAGCAATAAATGCAGCAGAAGCGATACCGCTCGAGAGATTATCAGCAGAGATAACCCAAATCAATGCATTGACACTCGGGCCCTGGGTGCTCAGCCATGCAAAGAGCAAATTACTGACCGCACTGAGTACGGCTCCCAGCATCAAAACGCGCATTACACCCCAGCGCATTGACAAAACTCCACCTATAAATGCGCCCACCAGGGTCATGATCACGCCATAAACTTTCGTGACACCAGCCACCTGATCTTTGGTGAAGCCCATATCCACATAAAACGGATTGGCCATCACACCCATGACAATATCGCTAATGCGATAAACGGCGATCAAAGCAAGGATCAAAGCAGCTTGCCATTGATATCGTTTGAAGAAATCCGCGAAAGGCTCGATCAGGGTGGTAAGAAGCCACTCTTGGATATTCTTCGCTGGCACAATGGCTTTAGCCATTGGCTCCGGAGAAAGCAACACGGTGAGCACGCCCACACCCATGGAGGCAGCCATCCATAGATACGCAGTGCGCCAAGCCAGCGCATCGTAATTCGCAGCGCTGGCCACTTCTGCGCGTGCAGCAATCCAGAGCACGCCCGCACCAGCCCAGATCATTGCCAAACGATAGCCCGTTTGATAAGCCGCAGCCAATGCGGCTTGGCGATCGGCATCGGCAGATTCGATGCGATAGGCATCCAAGGCAATATCTTGCGTCGCTGAGCCAAACGCTACCACGAGCGCGCACCAAACCATCGGCATCAGTGTGAGCTTCGGATCCACCCATGCCATGCCTACCAAGCCGCCAATGATCGCCGCTTGTGAGAGCAGCAACCATGAGCGCCTGCGCCCCAGCCAGCGAGTTAGTAGCGGGATGGGGAGCCGATCCACCAATGGGGCCCAGCACCACTTGAAACCATAAGCTAAACCTACCCAGGTTAAGAAGCCGATGGTGGCACGATCAATGCCTGCTTCTCGCAAACGGAAGCTCAATGTACCCAAGACGAGTAACAAGGGCAAGCCAGCCGAAAATCCCAAAGCTAGCATGCGAAGCGTCGGCGCTTCGAGATAGACTTTGAGGGATTGAAGCCAGCTGAAATGCTGGTGTTGCTGTTGTTTTGAATCTGCCATCAGAACATAATAGCAGTGGATTCAGACGAATGACAAAGGATCTTTTGTGCTGTAGGCGCTGACCGCTTTTGTTTGGTATGACATAGCTACTGCCAATGCCACCATCATCATGAAAAAATGACTTTCTCGTGAACTGAATAACGGGGTGTTAAACAAGCTATTCACCATCAAAAATGCAGTGATCCCAAACAACAACAATTTGATTGCAGGATCAGCGCACTTCTTGGCACAGAGCAACAAACTGATAAGAACACCTAAGTACATGAATAAGCCAATCAAACCCTGCGCTGTAGCGAAGGCGATATACTGGTTCTCCGGATGCCAGTTAATCCTTGGACAAAAACTGGCGGGCTGAACATATCGACAAATAGCCGTGTGATAACTTCCTGTGCCATGCCCAATCCATGGGCTATCCGCAATCATTTTTGGTGCGGTTATATATATATATGAGCGAGCGCCCATTGAGGAACTACGATCTGTCTGTGAAGCAGTGATTTCCGAGTAACCCAGTATGAAACGATCTCGCATTGTCGGAGAGCTGGCGACCATAGCGCTCAGGAGACAGAGAATCAGAAGACCTGCCAAAAGGAGTTTTCTGCCATTCAGTAAAACCAATGCAGTAACTACCCAAGCTAGCGCCAAAAGCACATAACCAGAGCGCCCGACAGACAAATGTGTGATGCTGATGCTGCTCAGTACAACAAGACAACCAAGGCCAAGAAGCGCAATGCTCCTCGCTTTTGTTTTAGGGGCTTGATATTTCTTCCAGAAGGATGCGAGAACAATCAAAACAAAAAACGCCATCATGATGTTTTGAGTGATGTAGTCCCCGATCACGTGATGCGTCACGCCCCAGCCAGGAGTTTGCGTAACTGACCAAGGCAGCCTTACCCATACATTGAGCCAAGTGCTCACCATGACAAAGAACATCGCCAGACAAAACGCGCTGAGACAGCGACGCTGCCAAACCGGCTCACCCAAGGCTCCTATCAATAATGCCGCAAATACCAGCTTCGAATACTTGGCAACATGCAGTAGTCGATCTTCAATCGGCACATTTCCCCAAAAACAGCCTAAGACGATCAAAACAAAAAGAGCTATCAAGCTCAAGGCAGCTGGGCTGCTAACCACTTTACAGCCCATGCTTTGGTAGTTGCCCGAGATTAACCACCCCAAGACAACCAAGAGCATCAAAACATTAGCTAAGCCCAACGCTAAGGGAAAGGAAAGAAATATTCCAACCGTTAGCCACAGTGTGATTTTTTCGCAGTACGTTTGGAAAGTCATGACTCGGTGTTAGATGGGGTAGCCTTGGAGGACCATGCCAGCATACCTCCAATGCGGCCGCTGAGCCGCACGAGATAGCGAGGCTGTGGCCACAGGATACGCAGCGGCAAGCTCAGCATTGCCAAAATCAAGACGCGCAGACGTAACCCTTGAACAACTGATCTCGAGCCGTGTTTAGCTTCGAAAATGAGCTTGGATTGGGCATGATGAAAGCCGCGAATGTATTCAGAACGCCAGGGAAAGCCGTCTTTTACCGAGCTGCGCGAAGCATGCACGGCCTGCGCCTCAGGCGTTAGCAGAATACTTCGCTTGGCTTTGAACAGGCGATAACATAAATCTTCATCCTCGTAGTACAAGAAGAAGGCCTCATCAAAGAAACCAACATCTCGAAATGACGAAATTCGCAACAGCATGACGGCTCCCGTAACGAAGCCGACGCTACAAAGTGCATCTGCGGCCGGTCCTTTGCTCATCCAAACACGTGCAGGCCAACGGTAGCTGATTTCGGCGGTGCCATCAGGCCGCGATACCTGTGGTGCTACGATCGCAGCCTGCGGAAAAACAGTTGCAACTTCGAGCAGCTTAAGTACGCTGCATACGCTGAGTGTGCAATCCGGATTCAAAAGTAGCGCAAAAGGTGTTTGCAGCTGCATAAGAGCGGCGTTGTTTGCCGCACCAAATCCTCGATTTTCAGAAAGACGTATGAGCTTTGCGTGTGGCAGACTTTGCTGATGCACTACCCTAATATCATCCTGACTCGCATTGTCGACCAATATGATGTTGGGAAATTTTGATAGATTTGATGCCGCTTGCTGGAGGCAGGATGCACTGTTGTAGGTGACGATGATCACCGTGATTAGCTCAAGCCCGGTCGTCTGCATCAGCGCTCAGCGATATCAATAGTTGCACTTTGATCGTAGTGCAACACGGCATAACGAAAGAAAGCCTCGAGTGCTATAAACAGGCAAAACAAAAAGCCTGCGCCTCCACCAGTAAAACCCAGTTTGAAAATATAGGTTTGGAGAAAAGAGGCGCTCGCAGAAACCAAGCCTCGCAATACGCCTCCTGACGCACTTTGCCCACTTCGCTTGGTGGCGCCAAGCTTCGCATATTGAGCTAGCTTGCGCAGGCTGCCATAAACCGTGGTACGAGAGTAATGACGCAAGCGATTCTTAAAGATAGCGGAATCACATGGCTGCTCGGTGATGGGCCGTTCATGGACGATGCCTTCAAATTGAGTGACCAAGCTACGTTTAAAGAGTCTGTGGCCAAGGGTACGGGGCAGCATGTATTTCAGCTCATTACCATAGGCCACTTCCAACGCCGGAAAACCATGTAACTTATTGCTGCCCTGTTGCACCACCGAGAGAATTTCTTCGCGAAGTGCAGGGGTGATTTCCTCGTCTGAATCGAGCAGCATCAAATACTCACCGGCTGCATGCTGCAACTGATAATTACGCTGCACAGCAAAGCCTTGCCATTGTGGATAAACATGGACGACTGCCCCCATGCTCTTTGCGATCGCAACTGTATCGTCTGTACTGCCGTTATCGATCACCAAGATTTCATCAGCAAAACTGGCGCTTTGCAGGCATCGCCGGATCTGATGTGTGTCATTTTTCGTGAGCACGCTGATGGTGAGCTTGGGGCTGTGCGTCATGAGCATGCAAGGCTGGCGCGGCTTCAGTGCGCGTGAAAGTGATCGCCAGCCTTGAGTTTGTACTCAGTTCCGCAATAAGGGCATTTCGCTAGCCCATTTTTAGCAACATCGAGAAACACTCTCGGGTGGCTGTTCCACAGTTCCATTCCCGCTTGCTTGCTCGGGCAAAAAATACCACCCTGTGGGTTCAAGTCTTTAGCGCTGAGTTGGATAGCTGTCTTCATGGTTCAAACCTTGGTCAGCCAATGTGCGTATTTTGGATTGCGGCCATTGACGATGTCGAAGAACGCGCTTTGGATTTTTTCCGTGATCGGGCCACGGCGGCCAGCGTATTCGCCTTCGCCGAGTTCGATGCGGTCGAGTTCGCGGATCGGGGTGACTTCTGCTGCTGTGCCGGTGAAGAACGCTTCGTCGCAGATATAGACTTCGTCGCGCGTGATGCGCTTTTGCACGATCTCAAGCCCTAAGTCTTTGGCGATGTGGAAAACGGTGTTGCGGGTGATGCCGTTTAATGCGCCAGCGGAGAGATCGGGCGTATAAATCACGCCGCCTTTGATGACGAAGAGGTTTTCGCCGGCGCCTTCGCTCACGAAGCCTGAGCTGTCCAGCAACAGGGCTTCATCATAGCCTTCGTCGGTGGCCTCCATGTTGGCGAGGATGGAGTTGGTGTAGTTGCTGACGGCCTTGGCCTGAGTCATCGTGATGTTGACGTGGTGGCGGGTGTAGCTGCTGGTCTTGACGCGGATGCCGCGCTTCAAGCCTTCTTCGCCTAGATAAGCACCCCATGCCCAAGCGGCGACCATCAAATGAATCGTGTTGCCCTTTGGCGATACGCCCAGTTTCTTGTCCCCAATCCAAGTGAGTGGACGCAGGTAGCAGCTTTCCAATTTGTTGGCGCGCACCACCTCGCACTGCGCGGCGCTGACCTCTGCTTTCGTGAACGGGATCGCCATGCGCAAAATCTTGGCGCTGTTGAACAAGCGCTCGGTGTGCTCCTGCAGGCGGAAAATCGCTGTGCCGTTGACGGTGTTGTATGCACGCACGCCTTCAAACGCGCCGCAGCCGTAGTGCAGAGTATGTGTAAGGACGTGAATCTTGGCATCGCGCCATTCGACCATTTGGCCGTCCATCCAAATTTTGCCGTCGCGATCTGACATGCTGGAAGGTGCTTGCATCATAAATTTCAATCAAAAGCTAGGTAATAAACTCCATACAATTGTACTATTCGCCCTTGCTCTATAACGTTCCCGTGAATATCAGCTCACAGCTTCCTTTGTATGTCGATTTAGATGGAACCGTTGTTCGAGGGGATACGCTGCTGGAGTCTGCGCTTCAGATTCTGCGCCGAAAGCCCCTGCTATTGCTTTGCATGTTGGGTTGGCTGCTTCGAGGTAAAACCTATTTCAAAACTCAACTTGCCAATCGGATGATTCCCGAGCCCGCAGCACTGGCGTACCATGAAGACTTTGTGGCTTTTCTGCGAGAGCAAAAAAGCGCAGGTCGTTTGATGTATCTCTACAGTGCAGCCGATGAACGCATCGTGGCCACAGTGAGCCAATACTTAGGCCTGTTTGACGGTTACTTAGGGACGCGCTCGACTGGGAACAACCTGCGGGGCGCTGCAAAATTGTCGGCTATCCAGCAGCATGCGAAGGATGCTGGCCATACACAATGGGCCTATGCTGGGGATAGCAAGGTGGATATTCCCATTTGGCAGGCTAGCCATGAAATAGTGGCAGTTGCAGCCAATGCCTCCGTGATGCGCGCCGTCTCCAACTTGGGCAAACCTTTGCGCTCGTTTCCTGGGTATGCCTTCAGTTTTCGCACGTGGATTCGTTCGCTGCGCTTAGTGCAATGGGCAAAAAACTTCTTGATCTTTGTTCCGCTGTTGGCCAGCCATACCAGCGCACCAGATCGCTGGCTTGCTGCGGGGCTCGGATTTATTGCGCTTGGGCTGTGTGCTTCTGCGACCTACTTGATCAATGATTTGTTAGATTTGGGTAGTGATCGGCAGCATCGCGTGAAGCGTAGTAGGCCATTGGCTGCAGGAAAAATTTCTATACCTCACGCTTTAGGTGCAGCAGTCGTTCTTTTGACTGCGGGGCTTTGGTTGGCATCGGCGATTCGCTTGGATTTCTTGGCGCTGCTATGCCTGTATTGTGTTGTAACCCTCTCGTACTCACTTCATTTGAAGCGCATTGCTCTGGTCGATGTCGTGATTTTGGCCAGCTTGTATTCATTGCGGCTTTTTGCAGGCGCAGCTGCTGTGATGCTGCCACTTTCTAACTGGCTGGTCGCATTCTCCGCGTTCATATTCTTGAGTCTGGCGCTTGCCAAACGCTGCGCTGAACTTGAAGAGGCTACCGAAAAATCCCAATCCCTGAGCCCTGGGCGAGGTTATCTGGTCGAGGATTTGGCCTCATTGCGCTCGATGGGCGTTGCAAGCGGGCTTCTTTCTGTGTTGGTGTTGTCCCTGTACATCGATAGCAACAACGGACGCGCGTTGTATGCACAGCCAGCTTGGTTGTGGGGCTTATGTCCGCTCATGATGTTGTGGATCATGCGCATCTGGCAGCAGGTGGGCAGAAGGCAGTTACAAGGCGAAGATCCCTTGCAGCACGCCTTGTCTGATGTGTGGAGCTGGTATATTTTGGCGGCGATGGCTGCCTCGGTCTTTATGGCTAAAGGAGTCTGGCTATGATGCTTTCACCCGCTCTGATATTGGCCTTTGGATGTATCGTCATGTCATGCCTTGCGCAATTGGTCATGCGCCATGGCATGCTTAAAGCTGTACAGACCGCGTCAAATGATCAAGCCATAGCGCTCTATGCTGCCGCGCTCTTTCAACCTTGGGTTTGGGTAGGCTTAGGCCTGTATGGGTTGAGCGCCATCATTTGGCTCTGGGTGTTGTCACGAGTGCCAGTCAGCACCGCGTATCCATTGGTCGCGTTTGGATTTGTGTTAACGATGGTGGGCGGTATTTGGCTGCTCGGAGAGCCTTTTTCTTGGACCAAAGCGCTGGGCTGTCTGTTCATCGTATTGGGTGTTGTGTTGCTGTGCATAGACTGGCAGTCGAACGTTGGCCATGCCAGATGACATTACAGAAAAGGTAAAAAATAATGGTGCACATGCCCACAGAGAATGATGCCAAGCGCATTTTTATGCGATCTGTGGGAGCTGTTGTTGCGCTGAAATTTTTGTTGGCTTGGGGATTTCCGTTCACCAGTGACGAAGCTTTTTTCTACCAATGGGGCTTGATACCTGCTTGGGGATACTCCGATCATCCGCCCATGGTCGGTTGGATGCTTGGCATTTTGTCGGCAATCAGCGATGCGCCATGGGTGTTGCGAAGCATCACTGTTTTGCTGACTCCTTTAATCGCGCTCGGCATCGTTGATATTCTCAAGAGGAGCCTTCCTGTTGAACGCAGGGCATCTGCGTGGTTGGCGGGGAGTATTTATCTCTGGATGCCGTTTAGTGTTCTATTCGTCTTGGTGACGACAGATACGCCTTTGCTGATTTTTATGGCGCTTTCAGCGTGGCTATATTGCCGTGCAGATGACTGTAAAAGCAATCGTAATGCACTGCTTTGGTATGCAGCCAGTGGGCTTGCGCTAGGTTTCGCGGGTTTGTCTAAATACTTTTCTGTGTTGTTGGCAGTGGCTTACATGGTTCATTTGATCGTGTATCGAAGAGATCGTGTTTGGGCCGCTTTGCCGCTTGCCTCGCTTTCTTTGGCCTGTGCGTCGATCAACATCATCTACAACGCAACGCACGGATGGACGAATGTGATGTTCAACGTGTTCAACCGCCACGAGCGTGCAGGTTTTCAACTCAAGCATACAGCCATTTATATTGCGATGATGATTTACTTGCTCATGCCTTGGCTAATTTTTGAGCTATGGCGCAATAGAGCTGCGAGCCTGATGCGTCATGAAAAAACGCAATCGCTCACATTTGTGCTTTTTGCCACCCCTTTTGCAGTTTTCTTGGCGGTGTCATTCCTGCGGCAAGTCGGGCTGCATTGGGTGTTGGGTTTTGTGCCGATGTACATGGTCTGGGTCGCATGGCGGCTTGATGCGATTCAATTGCGCAGATGCTACCAATGGACCGTCGTATTCGGCAGCCTTCATTTGTTCTTAGCTTTCTTGATTGCATTCGCTCCGACGTCTGTGTGGCGATCTACCTCTCTGTTTGATCGCGCAGTTTTTCTGAAGGAAACCATCAATGTCGTCAAAGAAGCTAAGCGAGACATGCCTTCAGACAGCACCTTGATGGCAGTAGCCTACAGCCCGGCTTCTATGTTGGCCTATTATTCGGGTGAGTATGTGCCTGTGTTTGGTGTGGGGCGGCATCACTCCCGCCAGGACGATTTGCAGATTGACTTTCGGCAGTACGAAGGCCGTAGCATTCGAATCTTTTCTTACTCTGCTTTTGAGCCCAACGAATACAAAAAGTATTTTCAATCTGTACAAGCACGTGAGATCAATGTGCAAGGCGTACGCTATTACATTCTGGATGGCGCAGGCTTTAAATTTGAGCCCTTCCGGAACAACGTCCTGACAGATATTGCGCAATCATTCCACCAAGTTCCAAAGTGGCTGCCAGTGCTGGGTAGCCCATTCTGCGAACGTTATGGCTTCACGCAATGCGCGCCCTGGCGCGGACAAAAGTAAAGCTATTGTTCTGAAGGCGCTGGTCTGCAAAGCTCCCAGCTTGCCAATTTCCCGTTGGTAAATGTGCAGGTCACATGGGAGCCACCACCGTCTTGCCAGCGGTAGATTTCCGGCTGAACGTCTTTTTCCGTTTGAAGCAAGCCGATGCTGCGTGTGAGTGCCATCACATGTAGTAAATTGACGCCCTTTTTGAGCTTAGCATTGAGCATCACGGCGCTGCCTACATAGCCCATAGGTGCGTTCGAGGCTCGCTTGAGGACGGTCATCATCCGGGTGAAATGCAGAAGCATCCAAAACACGATGCCGCCGATCACAACAGCCACGCCTGGCCAGCCGTATTTTTGATAGCCCAATGCGATGAAAGCTGCGCCAACAATCCACAAAACAATGCTCTTGAAATTCATGGTCGAATTTTACGAGACGGATTGGACTATAAAAAACTTCGTAGCAGTCCTACGCAAGCGCACAAAGCAATCACCCGCACGATGCCCCACTG
Source organism: Comamonadaceae bacterium (assembly GCA_013297925.1). Classification (GTDB taxonomy): domain Bacteria; phylum Pseudomonadota; class Gammaproteobacteria; order Burkholderiales; family Burkholderiaceae_C; genus JANMDU01. Next base: position 15,543 of record JAAFJC010000001.1, on the reverse strand, counting down.
CAACTTGAACAGAGCAAACGCGGCCAACAACATCAAAGCCAATGCCGCCCAGTCCACGCCACTGTTGCCCATCAAGGTGTGCTGAATAAAGAGCAAAGCCAAGGAAGCAATCGCCCCAACCACTGCTGCGCTGATGGCTTTGAGTGGCGCGGTGAAGCCCAGTTTGCCGTGTGTTGACTCCACAAACGGGCCGCCTGCGAGGATGAAGACGAAGCTTGGTAGAAAAGTAAACCAAGTGGCGATCAAAGCGCCCAAGCAACCCATGATGAACATGGCTGCGCCGATGAGGTTTGCGCCTGCGCCCATGCGCTGCACTTCGAAAGCTTGCCCGACATAGCCCACAAAGGCCACGATCATAATTAATGGCCCTGGCGTTGTCTCACCTAGCGCCAAGCCCGCCATCATCTGATCGGGCGTGAGCCATTGGTTGGCCACCGCGGTTTGCGTCACGTAGGGCAACACGGCATACGCGCCGCCGAATGTCACCATCGCCGCTTTGCTGAAAAACCAACCCATCTGCGTGAGGCTCGCGTTCCAGCCTTGCCATGCGATCAGCGCGCCCATGCTGGCTGCCCACAGGGCGATGCCGATGAGCAACACGCGCAGCATCTTCGCTTTAGAAAACTTCGCATGCGCGGGCGTTGGCGTGTCGTCGCCAATCAAATAGCCATCGCCGCCCGCCTTGGCCGCGCCGCCGTGCCCGCCCCCTGCAAACTGCGCTGGATACCGCTTCGCGCCGAGCCAGCCGACGATGCCAGCAATGAGCACGATCCACAAGAAGCTCACATTGAAGAAAGCAATTGCTATAAAACTCATAGCTGCCAGCGCAATCAATATGCCGGCGACTTTGGGATTTGGCATAGTACGGCTGGCCACACGATGCAATGCATGCACCACAATCGCTGCCACGGCGCATTGCACACCCCATAGCACGGAAGCTACCGCTGGCACTTGGCCATAGACGACATACACCCAGCTCAGCGCAATCAAAATGAAAAGCGAGGGCAACACAAACAGCCCGCCCGCAATGAGCGCCCCCGGCATGCGGTGCATCAACCAGCCGATGTACGTCGCCAGCTGTTGGGCTTCCGGGCCGGGCAGCAACATGCAGTAATTCAGCGCATGGTTAAAGCGTGCCTGCGAAATCCAGCGCCGCTCATCCACCAGCTCGCGCTGCATGATGGCGATCTGCCCCGCCGGGCCACCAAAGCTGATGAAGCCGAGCTTCAGCCAGAAGAGCAGGGCTTTTTTAAAGGAAACTGTTGGTGCGGCATTGCTTTGCATGGCGCTCTTTCACGAAGCTGAAGTTTTTGGGCTACATGGCAAAGCAGTGGCTCGCCATGCGGCGATTTGGGCCAGCGAATCCACGCCATCTTCTCCGCCTTGGATGCCACCAGCCAGTGCCATAGCATTGAAACCCAAATCGCGAAGCTGACTACAAGCATCTGCACTCACGTTATGCCCGTAGACGCAATACACCACGATCTCGCGTTCGCGTAACGCTGCGTTAGCCGCCGCCCAAGCCGCCACATCTCGCGGTGCGCAGCGCTGTGCACCCACAATCATTTGCGGGCTGGCTTCAAAAGCGGCATCGCGTCGCACGTCAAGCAGTACGGGCGCTTGCGCTGTGCCTAGGCGTGGCAGCAGATCGGAGGGGGAGATTGAAAACGGAGATGTCATAGCGGTGTCCAAGAATAATAGCCTGAGCAATCAGGCTGACCAGCACTTGGACGGGACACCGTCTATCGTCTCAAACTTCCTCAAGAAGATTCGGGAGGCCGTGAGTCCCGATGGGCAAAGTTTACACGTAATCAATGTCGATACCGTTCGCGCTGAGCTTGTCGAAGGGCTCTTTGGGCTTCGACAAGCTCAGCCCGAACGGAATAGATCGAAGCGAACAGTATTGGCAATCAACTTTTAAAAGCAAAAACCGCCATGCTCGCACGCGCGTTCGGGGCGAAGCGCACTTCTTTGCCGTCTTGCCAGCCGAAGCCGTCTTGAATACGCAGGCCGTTTTTCTGGGCGAGTTGCTCAAAGTCCTTGAAGGTGCCCACGCGGATGTTGGGTGTGTCATACCACTGGTACGGCAGCGTTTTCGTCACGGGCATTTGGCCTTGTAGCACTTGCATGCGGTTGGGCCAATGTGCGAAATTAGGGAAGGCGACGATGCCCAGTTGGCCGACGCGCGCCGTCTCGCGCAGCATCACTTCGGCATTTCGCAAGTGTTGCAGCGTATCGATTTGCAGCACCACATCAAAGCTCTTGTCGCGGAACATGGAGAGGCCTGCATCCAAGTTGGCCTGAATCACGTTCACACCGCGCGCGATGCAGGCATGCACGCCATCGTCGCTGATTTCTACGCCATAGCCTGTGCAGCCGCGGGTCTGCTTCAAATGCGCGAGCAGCGCACCATCGCCGCAGCCCAGATCAAGCAAATGCGCGCCTTGGGGGATCATTTGCGCGATGCGCTGATGCAAAGCTAAATTGCTCATGCTTTGCTCCCTTCTAGGGACGAGGCAATGCTCTCAAAGTAGGAGCGCACGGCGCGCAAATATCGGGCGTCTTCGAGCAAAAAGGCATCGTGACCGTGCGGCGCGTCAATTTCGGCATAGCTCACATCGCGACCATTGTCGAGCAAGGCGCGCACGATTTCTCGTGAGCGGGCGGGAGAGAAACGCCAATCGGTGGTGAAGCTCACAAGCAGAAACTTCGCCGTGGCTTCGGCCAGCGCGGCACTTAAGTTACCGCCGAATTTCTTGGCTGGATCGAAGTAATCCAAAGCGCGGGTGATGAGCAAATAAGTGTTGGCATCAAAGTACTCGGCGAATTTGTCGCCTTGGTAGCGCAGATAGCTTTCGATTTGGAATTCCACGTCTTGTGTGGAGTATTTGAGATCAACGCCGTCACGGAGCGACGACGAGCCGCCTCTAGCCGCTAGCGCCCCCTCGGGGGGCAGCGCACCATGCGCAGCAGGGAGCGTGGGGGCTTGTAGTCGTCTTCCGAATTTTTCGTTCATCACGTCATCGCTCAAATACGTGATGTGCCCAATCATCCGCGCAATCCGTAAGCCGCGCTTCGGGATCACGCCATGCTTGTAAAAATGCCCGCCATGAAAATCTGGATCGGTGGCAATCGCGCGGCGTGCCACTTCGTTGAACGCAATATTCTCTGCATTTAAATTTGGTGCGCTGGCCACCACCACTGCATGTTTCACGCGTTCGGGGTATTGCAGCGTCCAGCTGAGCGCCTGCATGCCGCCCAAGCTCCCGCCCATCACAGCGGCCAGCGTTTGAATGCCCAGCGCATCGAGCAAACGCGCTTGTGCGTTGACCCAATCTTCTACGGTGACGACGGGGAAATCTGCGCCATACACTTCGCCGCTATCGGGGTTCTTGTGCATTGGCCCGGTGGAGCCAAAGCAAGAGCCGAGATTGTTCACGCCGATGACGAAAAAGCGGTTGGTATCTACCGGCTTGCCGGGGCCAATCATGTTGTCCCACCAGCCTTCGGATTTCTCTTGGCCTGCATACACGCCGGCCACATGGTGCGAAGCATTCAGCGCATGGCAGATCAGCACCGCGTTGCTTTTGCCTGCGTTAAGCGTGCCATAGGTTTCATAGGCCACGTCATACCCGCGAATGCTTGCACCGCTTTGCAAAGGCAAGGCGGTTTCAAAATGCATTGACAAAGGCGTAGCAACAAAACTCATAAGCAACAAAAAAACCCGGTTTTGCTAAATGCGAAACCGGGTGACTGTTTGAGAATCGGGCTCGTATTTAGCAGTATTTCTTAAGCGCCCGCAAGCTGAAGCAAATCGGCGCTAAGTGAAGTATATCAAGACTCTTGCTTGGCGATCAACTGGGCAAGCAGCTGCGCTTTTTGCACTTTCCCCAAAGCTGTTTTGGGCAGCTCGCGCAGAAAATGCCATTGGCTTGGGAGTTTGTAGCGAGCGAGTTGGCCGCTGAGGGCTTGGCTGAGTTGCTCTTGCATTTGCGCTGGATCAGCGTTTGGCGCGAGCACCACACATGCGGCTACCACTTCGCCCCATTTCGCATCAGGCAAGCCGATCACCGCACATTCCAGCACACCGGGCTGCGCGGCGAGCAGGTTTTCTATCTCAGCGGGGTAGATATTTTCCCCGCCAGAGATCAGCATGTCTTTCGCGCGGCCAACGACCCAGTAGCTTCCATCGGCATCTTGCCGCGCCAGATCGCCGGTGTGAAACCAGCCTTCCTCGTCTTTGAGCGGCAAATCAGGCCAATAGCGCTCGGCCACATTGGGCGCGCGAATGCAAATCTCACCCACGCCGTGTTGCGCATTCAGCAGCTTCACGTGCACATCATCACGCGCTGGCCAGCCGCAGCTGCCCACATGCGTGCGTGCATGCGCGGGAGGCAAGCTGATCGAGAAAGGCCCCGTCTCCGTGCTGCCATACACATTGCATACCGGGATCCCGCGCGCATGAAAAGCTTCGATTAAGTTCGCCGGCAGCACCGATGAGCCCGCCCACACTGCGCGTAAGCTGCTCAGATCCGTGCTCGCCCAGTCTGGATGCTCGATCAAGGCACGCATAGTGGTCGGCACTTGCAGCGTGAGCGTGGGGCGCTCTTGCGCGAAGCATTGCAGCGCGGCGATTGGATCAAAGCGCGCATGCAAACTCACGCAAGCGCCCGCAGCGAGCGCAGGCAGCGTTTGAATGCACAGGCCGCCTACATGAAAGAGCGGCAACATGCTTGCTACTAAATCAGTAGCTGCCAGCGCAATATTCTTGCCGGCGATCAGCATATTTGCACTTAAATTGCGCTGCGTATGCACTGCGCCTTTGAGCAAGCCTGTGGTGCCTGAGGTGTACACGAGTAGTGCGGCATCATCAGCTTGGCCTTGCTGCATATTCGCGGTTGGCAGCTTCAATCCGTCATCCAGCAAGCCATGAAAGCTGTGCAACGGTATGCCGCAGCCTGCTTTCAAACCCTGAGCAGCGTTTGCCCAAGCCGTGTCATGAATCAATAAGCTAGGCTGGCCATCGCGCAAGATGCGCTCAAGCTCAGGCGCAGCGAGACGATAGTTGAGTGGCATTGCGATTGCGCCGATGCCCGCGCAGGCAAATAGCAGCGCAATCTGCAAAGGATGGTTCAAGCCCAGCCAAGCAATCCGGTCGCCATGCTGAATGCCTCGAAGCAGCAAAGCCGCAGCCATAGCGCGCGATTGCTCGGCCAGCTGCGCATAGCTCGTCTCCTGCCCCACAAAGCGCAAAGCAGGCGAGCTGCCGCGCCGCTCGCTCTGTGTGAGCAGCATCTGCCAAAGCGTGGGGGAAGGAAGCGTTTGCATTTACCTAACTTTACCGTGCATCCGCTGTTACTTTGCATGAGCGGCGCAAAGTACATCCATTCATCGACCTTCAAGGAAACACCATGTCTGAAAACTCTTCCACTCAACCCACCAACAAACGCCGCGCCTTCAAAGCCATCGCCGCTGTCGCCACCCTCGGCTTTCTCGGTAAAGCCGTGGCTCAAGGCATGCCCGGTCGGGGCGATCCGGCTGCTATGGCGGAGCGTCGCGTCGATCATCTGATCAAGCTCGTCAACGGCACACCCGAGCAAAAAACCAAGCTGCTTGCCCTAGCCCAAGCCGCCATGACGGATATGAAGCCCCTGCGCGAACAGCTCTCAGGCGCTCGCAAACGTGGCATGGAGTTGCTCGCGGCTGCCAGCATTGATCGCAGCGCGGTTGACAAGCTGCGTGGCGAACAAGTCCAACTCATGGATGGTATCAGCCGCCGCATGAGCGCGCACATGATGGACGCTGCCGAAGTGCTCACGCCCGCGCAGCGCGTGATCGTGGCTGACAAAATGAAGCAACGCGGCGAAGGTGGCGGCCATCGCGGCTACGGCGGCCACGGCGGTTGGTTTCGCTAAGGTCCAAGGCTCTCAAAAGTGATAATCTGGCGGCATGACAGCCGCAGTATCCTCCCCACCCACTGCTCCTAACTTCTGGCTCATGAAAGGCGAGCCCGATGAATGCTCCATCGACGATCTCGCCCGCCTGCCCAATCAGACCGTGCCGTGGACAGGCGTGCGCAATCACCAAGCCCGCAATTTCATGCGCGAGATGCGCCTAGGGGATCTAGCGTTTTTCTATCATTCCTCTTGCCCAGAACCAGGTATTGCCGGCATTGTGCAGATCAGCCGCTTGGCCTACCCCGATGCCACGCAGTTTGATCCGCAAAGCAAATACTTTGATGCGAAATCCAAGCCAGAAGCCCCGCGCTGGGAGCATGTCGATGTGCAGCTCGTGCGCAAGCTGCCTTTGATCTCGCTGGCCACATTGCGCGAAACGCCTGCTCTTGCTGATCTCACCATCCTGCAACGCGGCAACCGCCTCTCCATCACACCTGTTGATCCCGTGCATTGGGATCAGGTGCTTCAACTAGTTGCTACGAATTAGATAGCATGCCGCGCAGTATTTATGCCGGCGATGTACCGTTTTTGCTCTGAATCTGAGTAAAAAAGTGGTTTTTAGGCCACTTCAATCTCGTCGATGCTTAGCCATCTTCCCCCGAATCGCGTCCGCAATCGATAGCCGCCGCGCACCCGTCACGAGCGTGAAGCTCTCGCCCGCTTCTAACGTTCCCGTCTCCACCACCGAGAGATAAAACCCACAACGCGCCTCTTGCACCATCAGCTTTCCAGCCTGCGCAAAGCCCATCACCGCCGCAAACTTAAAACACGGCTCACGCGGCGCCTCCACCCGCAACTGGCAATGCTCAAACACCAGCTCATCCCCCACAAACACATCCGCCTCCAGCAGCCCAGAAACGCCCAAGTTCTCCCCCATGAAGCCATGCGGCAAATCTTCGTCAAACATCGAAACGCCAACCTCCCGCCGCGCCGCCCGCCAAAACGCATAGTGCTCCAGCGGATAGGCATACACCGCCTTCTCCAAGCCCCCATGCACAGACAAATCCGCCTGCTCATCGCCCAGCAAACCCATCGGCATCACAGGCACAGCGCCAGACATAGCGCGCTTGCCAATCGCAGAAAGCACTTTGCGGCCAGAGGCAAGGAGGGGCTTGGCTTGAGCCAGATTGACAGAAACAAGTTGTGCGCACATAATATGTGTGAATTTTAAGCCTTTTGAGGATAAACTGAGGTCAAAGCCATGAACATTACCTTATCAGTCGATGAACGCGTTGCCGAAAACGCCCGCGAGGCTGCCAGAAAAATGGGCAAAAGCCTCAATCAAGCTGTGCGCGATTATTTGGAGCAACTAGGCGGCCAAGCTCGCCAAGAAGAAGAGTGGAAAGCCTTCGAACAGCGCTGCCTCAGCAGCCCAGGCCGCTTAAACGGCTGGAAATTCAACCGCGAAGAAGCCAACGAGCGGTAAAAACATATGCCGCAACGCAGCTTCATCGACACCAACATCCTCGTCTACGCCCAAAGCCCAGACGAGCCCACCAAACAACGCCAAGCCCTAGATCTTTTGCACGAGCTGCACAAAACGGCCACTGGTGTGATTTCCACCCAAGTGCTACAAGAGTTTGCCAATATTGCGATCAAAAAGCTTGGTTTGCCGGCACAGAATGTGCGCGAGCAGCTATTGTTTTGGGAGCGCTTTGAAGTCGTACAAATCACGCCCACAATCATCCACACCGCGCTAGACATACACCAAATCCGCCGCCTAGGCTTTTACGATTCTCTCATCCGTGCCAGTGCGCAGATTGCGAATTGTGCGGTGTTGTATTCGGAGGATATGAATACAGGCGAAATTGTTGGTGGGGTGAAGTTGGTGAATCCGTTTTCAAGTACTAACTAAGTTCGCACTTCATGCCAATGATCAAAAAAGACAAGTGAGAACTCGATCAAAGTCATCGAGTCACAAAGTAGTTGAGGATGCAACCAAATAGGCTTCGGCGACACGCCATCAATATCCAATAACGATGTCAGAAATACAAAACTAGGACTGCCCAGCGAATCACGCTCAGCCTGATTTTTCTCCAGCTCAGCCCAATCACGCGAGCGTAGATTCGTTATCTCAAGGCCATCAAGTTCAATAAGCCTGTTTGCTTGCTGATTTGAGAATACAGCGAACGGAATATAAGGAGAGATTCGATGTGCAAGAGAATCTCGATAGTTCTTAAGATAGAGCTTGCTCCAAGATGAAAATGTTTCGCTCGTCAAATGAGTTGCAATCGGTTCTGGCATGCATGTCCGTAAATCTTTAGAAAACATGCCAACTCTGTTGGCAGTCTTGAACTTTGACATCAGGTCGTGACGAATCACAAAAGCCCAAGCCAGATTCTCAAAAGCGCCATAAAGGTTCATGACGAATGCATGCAGCGCGATTTGCACATCATGCAGTTCTTCTTTCGTAAGTAATTCGGACGTGTTAGGGGGAAATTGGCGAAAAATGTTGGTCAAACAATGCTTAAGTATTCCAACCCTTCTGCCAAAGCCTTCGTTCAAATAGACCTTAGACTTTTCGTTTGCAATAGAGCCGCTTGCTCGAAGGGACTGCAAAAGCAACTCATCTAGCGCAGCCAGGGTTGTCTGTAGCTCCTTTAGAAGCTCCGCGCATTGAGCGGTGTCGTAAGCCATACGTCGAACGATGATCGCGACAACGGCAGCTTCAAATCATTAGTTCTTCTATAGCGTTTGAGTGAACAGGGACACCCCGCGATATCAACTCGCATCCCTTCGCATTCACCACCGCATCATCCTCAATCCTGATCCCGATGTTGTGAAACTTTTCGGGCACGCCGGCTGCGGGACGGATGTAGATGCCGGGCTCTATCGTGAGAACCATACCTTCGCGGAGGATTCGGCTGGGGCGGTTTTTGATTGTCTCCCCTGAGAGCGGGTCTTTGCGTTCTGTCGTTTTGTCGAGCTCGGAGAGTTCGTTGTAGCCAGCGCAGTCGTGCACGTCCATGCCGAGCCAGTGGCCGGTGCGGTGCATGTAGTAGGGAAAGTAGGCGCGTTTTTCGATCACGTCTTCCAGGCTGCCGTGTTTGTCGTGCGTGAGCAGGCCGGTGTCGAGCATGCCTTGGGCGAGCACTTTGACGGCGGCTTCGTGCGGATCGATGAAGCGCATGCCGGGCTTGGTGGCGGCCACTGCGGCTTCTTGCGCGGCGAGCACGATCTCATACATTTCGCGTTGCGCTGCGGTGAATTTGCCGTTGGCGGGGAAGGTGCGGGTGATGTCGGAAGCATACCCGTGCAGCTCGCAGCCGGCGTCGATCAAGACGAGATCGCCGCTGTTGATTTTTGCGTCGCCGGCTTGGTAGTGCAACACGCAGGCATTGGCTCCGGCGGCGACGATGCTGCCATAGGCTGGGTATTCGCTGCCATGGCGGCGGAATTCGTGCAGGAGCTCAGCATCGAGATGGTATTCGCGCAGGTCTTGGCCATCTTTCAACATACGCGCGGAGAGTTGCATAGCGCGGATGTGAGCCTTCGCGCTGATCTGCGCGGCGGCGCGCATGATGTCGATCTCATGCGCGTCTTTCACGAGGCGCATTTCATCCAAGATGCTGCACAAATCGCGCTGGCTCTCGGGGCAGAGCGCGCCGTAGCGCACGCGGGCGCGCACTTGCTTGAGCCAACCGTCCACCTGCGTCTCTAAGCCGGGATGGATGGCGAAGGGATACCAAACGGTGGCGCGGTTTTCTAGCAGCTTGGGGAGCTGGGTGGCCAGATCGGTGTTGGCATGCGCAGCTTTCAGGCCGAGGAAGCCGGGGGCGGCCTCAGGCCCGAGGCGATAGCCATCCCAGATCTCGCGCTCCATATCTTTCGGCTGGCAAAACAAAGTGCTCGTGCCATCGGATTCAATCAGCAGGGTCGCGCCGGGCTCTTTGAAGCCGGTGAGGTAGTAAAAATAGCTGTCGTGGCGATAGAGGTAGCCGGTATCGCGATTGCGCGCTTGCTCGGGGGCAGTGGGGATGATGGCAATCGCGTCTTTGCCGAGAGCGGCAGCCACGCGAGCGCGGCGCTGGGCGTAGATCTGTGCGTTTGGGGCGTGTTGTGGGATGGTATTCATGCTGAGTCGAAGAAAAAAGATGTGATCCGTGTATCTAACGCCGCTTATTTGGTAACTAAAACACCCGCCGATTCACTCATGCACGCCGCGTTAGTCGCAGTAGATGAAGGTGAATCAGTTACATCAGAGATTGTGTACGACTTTAGGATGAGACACCGATCTTAAGTTTAATCACTATGCCCACAACTCAAGCCGCACCATTGCAAGCATCACATCTATCAGCAAGGCCAAAGAGACTAAGCCCGCGCCTCGGGTTGCACGCAACTGCCGCGGCCGTTGTGGTTGTATTGGCCACGCTGCTGGTTGGTTGCGGCGGAGGTGGAGGCGGAGGCGCAAGCAACAGTACACCAAGCGCGGCGGGCAGCTCAGGCAGCAGCACACCAGTTAGCACAGGAACGACCCCAAGCACTGGCACGCCGACATCGACAACCCCAACCGCAGGCACGCCACCGACCACGGGCTCCGCAGGCACGGGCGTGGCCAACTTGCCCAAACCCACGCCAGCAGACGCGAGCCGCTATTTGGCGCAGGCCAGCTATGGCGCGACTTTGCCAGAGATTGAAAAGGTTGTGCAGATGGGCTATGCCGCTTGGCTCGATGACCAATTTGCCAAACCTTCGATTGACAGCCATGCCGCCTACATCGCCAGAAAAGGCCCGCCCGGCTGTAACCCCTGCGATTCCAACTACATCAACGCGACGATGGAATCATTCTGGCGGCAAGCCGTTTTGGGAGAGGATCAGCTTCGCCAACGCGCTGTTTTTGCCTTGTCTCAAATCTTTGTGGTGTCGGCGGTCAACAGTGCGGTGGATATTCAAGCCGATGCCCATGCCGCTTACTTAGACATGCTCTCGCGCAATGCGTTTGGGAATTTCCGCAAGTTGCTCGAAGAGGTATCCCTGCATCCCACGATGGGCATTTATCTCTCGCACATGCGAAACCAAAAAGAAGATCCCGCTACCGGCCGGATTCCGGATCAAAATTTTGCGCGCGAAGTGATGCAGCTCTTCAGTATTGGCTTGTGGCAGCTCAATAACGATGGCTCGCGCAAACTGGATGGCTCAGGCAAACCGATTCCCACCTACAGCCAAAAGGAAATCACCGGCATGTCGCGTGTTTTCACCGGCTGGAGCTGGGGCGGGCCCGATGCGCGCGAAGAGCGCTGGCATGGCTGGATTGCTGACGATGGCATCTCGGGCAGCAAGTTTGATCTGCTCATGCAGCCCTACAAAGATTTTCACTCGACGAGCGCCAAGCAGATCATCAACAACATCGTGATCCCTCCCAACACCAATGCGCAAGAGTCTCTAAGGATTGCGCTGGATGCGCTGTTCAATCACCCCAACACCGGCCCTTTCATCGGCTCGCAGCTCATCAAGCGTTTGGTCACGAGCAATCCCTCGCCGCAATATGTGGCACGTGTCGCGGCTGCATTTAACGATAACGGCCAAGGCGTGCGGGGCGATATGAAAGCCGTTTGGCGCGCTGTGCTGCTCGATGCAGAAGCCAGGGGTTTGCCAGGCCAGCCGCAAACAGCCAAGCTGCGCGAGCCCATGCTGCGCTACGGCCAATTCCTGCGCAGCTTTCAAGTGAAATCTGATTCCACCAAGTATCAAATTTGGAATCTGGAGGATCAAAGCAGCAGCCTCGGGCAAAACCCTCTGCGCTCGCCAAGCGTGTTTAACTGGTATCGACCAGATTATTCGCCGCCCGGCGCATTGCGGCGAGCCGGCATCCTGGCACCAGAGTTTCAAATCACGCACGAGACCACGGTCACGGGCTACACCAATTTCATCTTGAACGAAGCTGACCGCACCACCACAAGAAACAAAAGGAGTTTTAACTCTGGAAGGGATTTCTTGGCCACCGATTACACGCCAGAGCGCGCTCTCGCGGGCTCGCCTGCGCAGCTGATCGACCATTTGAATCTGCTTTTGCTGGGCAATCGCATGTCGCCAGCGCTGCGTGGCAATGTGCTGGCTGCAGTGCAGGCACTGCCCAATAACTCAGACAACGATCGTTTTACACGCGTCTCTACAGCGGTCGGCCTGATCATGGTCTCGCCCGAGTATGTGGTTTTGAAATAAGGCAGACATCATGATTCATCCTACCAACACAAGAGCGCCCAACGCCGCTGGCCGCCGCGAATTCCTCAAGCGCGCTGGCTTGCTCACCGCTCTATCGGGCACGCCTTTGCTTGCAAGCTTGGCGAGCTTGGGAGCGCATGCGCAAAGCGCGGGCGATTTCAAAGCCTTGGTCTGCGTTTTCCTCTATGGCGGCAACGATCAATCCAACACCATCGTGCCGCGCGAGGGCAGCGCCTATGCTTCGTACAGCGCGGCGCGGCCATCTCTGGCTTTGCCTGCATCATCGCTCTTAGGCATCACGCCGCAGGGCTACAGCGGCGCGGCCTTGGGCTTTGCGCCGCAATTGCCAGGCCTGAAAAACTTGTTTGACAGCCAGCGCTGCGCGGTGCTGGCCAACATCGGCCCCTTGGTGCAGCCCACCACCAAAGCGCAATGGAACGATGGCAGCCCTACCGTACCCGTGCCGCAGCAATTGTTTTCTCATTCAGATCAGCAAAACATCTGGCAAACCTGCGTGCCGATTGGCTCTTCGCCAACCGGCTGGCTCGGCCGAATGGGCGATGCACTCGTGCCGGCCATGCAACCTAACAGCCCTTTGTCGATTTGTATGTCACTGGGCGGTGACAACATGATCCAAGTGGGCGAGCAGGTCGTGCAATACCAACTAACCACCAATGGGGCGGTCAAGGTTAACCAGCTCGGTAGTCTTTTCGGCAGTGCAACGGGGGCACAGTCGCTGAGAAACATCCTCACCGCATCCAGTAGCGATGCGATGCAATCTCAATACAGCCAAATCATCTCGCGCGCGGTTGACAATGAAGTGTTGGTCAACGGGGCATTGTCAGGTAGCACGCTCAATACCGTCTTCCCCGCCACACCTGTTGCCCAGCAGCTCAAGCTTGTGGCCCGCATGATCAAGGCGCGAGCCAGTTTTGGGCAGCGCCGGCAGATTTACTTTGTGGCTTCCGGTGGCTGGGATTTTCATGACAATTTGCTCGACGAGCAAGATCAGCGCTTGCGCGCTCTGGATGCAGCGATTGCCAGCTTTTATGCGGCAACCGTGGAGCAAGGCATTGAAAACCAAGTCACCACGTTTACCGCCAGCGATTTTGGCCGGGCCTTGCAGTCCAACGGGCGTGGCTCGGATCATGGCTGGGGTAGCCATCAATTCGTTGTGGGCGGCGCAGTGAAAGGGCAGCGTATCGTTGGCGCCTTCCCAACGGTGGCGCTGGGCAGCGCCGAAGACTCTGGCCACGGCAACTTGATTCCAACCACCGCCGTTGACCAACTTGCATCTAACTTAGCACTGTGGATGGGCGTGCCCGCGCAAAACCTGACGGATGTGGTGCCAAGAATTGGCGCGTTCTCGCGTAGCGACTTGGGGCTGTTTTAACCCAGATTTCCCATTAGGACGCAGGATAACCGCTCGCGAGCACCTGCGTAGGCACGCAGTGCCGCTTAATGGGAAATCTGGGTTTAAGCAGCCAATCTCAGGTGGCGTTGAGCTGCGCGAGGCGCTCGGGCGTTCCTACGTCCACCCATTCTCCTTCGTAAAGAGAAGCCGTTACTCGGCCTGCGTCCATCGCAGCGCGTAACAAGGGCGCAAGAGCGGTTTTGATGCCTTGGGGGTTGCCTGCTTGGATGTCGCACATGGGTGGCGCGAAGAAGGCGCGTTTGTAGAGGGCGACTGTGCTGAAGGTGTAGTGGGTGTGGCCTGCGTCTTTGGGGAGGTTGAGCGCTTGGCCATCGGCGGAGATGCCGAAATCGCCGCGTGGGTTGTGCGGTGGGTTGGGGACGAGCCAGAGGTGGGCTAAGGCGCTGCTTTGAGTGAATTGCTCGTAGGCTGCGCGGCTGAATTGGAATTGCGGCATGAATACATCGCCTGCCACAACCCAGAACACATCAGCCAAACGCGGCAAAGCGCGGCAAATACCGCCTGCGGTCTCTAGCGCGCCGCCGAAATCGCGGCCTTCATGGGAGAACTGCAATTGCCAAGATGAACCTATTTGCTCTTGATTTGATAGCTGCTCGCGCAGTATTCTTGCCGGCAACTGGCCATTTTTGCTTAAAAAATAGTCTTCAATCTGTTCTCCCAGCCATGCGGTGTTGATGAGCTGCTGAGTAAAGCCTTCGCGCACGAGAGCTTCCATATGCCACTGCATCAGTGGCTTACCGCGCACTTGCAGCAAAGGCTTGGGTGTGGTGTCCGTCAAAGGCCGCATGCGTTCGCCTCGGCCTGCGGCCAAGATCATGGCTTGGGCAAGATGTGGAATTTGTTCTATCATGTTGCGGTGATATTACACACAACGCACATAAGGAGCTCGCCATGGGACTGATGGATTTCATCAAGAAGCAGTTTATTGACGTTATTCAATGGACGGAGGAGGGCGATGGCGTGCTCGCTTGGCGCTTCCCCATGCAAGACATGGAGATCCAAAACGGCGCGATGCTCACCGTGCGTGAATCGCAGATGGCGCTTATCGTGAACGAAGGCAAGGCGCTTGACGTATTTGGCCCCGGTTTGCACAAGCTCACCACGCAAAATATTCCGCTGCTGACCAATTTGAAGAATTGGGACAAGCTGTTTGAATCACCGTTCAAGACCGATGTGTATTTCTTCTCCACGCGCCAGCAGCTGGATGCGAAATGGGGCACGCCGCAGCCGATTACCGTGCGCGACAAAGATTTTGGCGCAGTGCGCCTGCGTGCTTTTGGCAACTACAACTTCCGCTTAGCCGATCCGAAGCTGTTTCACACCGAAATCTCGGGCACGCGCGAGAGCTATGCGGCTGAAGAGCTAGATGGCCAGTTGCGTGGCTTGGTGCTGCAAAACATCAGCAATGCGATTGCATCGAGTGGCATTCCTTTCCTCGATCTGGCCGCCAATCAGCAAATGTTTGCGCAGGCTTTGGTGAAAGCACTGGAAGGCGAGTTTGCCAAGATTGGCCTCAAGCTCGACGGCATGACGGTGCAAAACGTCTCCCTGCCTGAAGAGCTGCAAAAAATCCTCGATCAAAAAATCGGCATGGGCATGGTCGGCAACGACATGGGTAAATTCATGCAATACCAAACCGCGCAGGCCATTCCAAAGTTTGCAGAAAACTCTGGCGGCGGCTCGGGCATTGCGGGTGATGCCATGGGCATGGGCGCAGGCTTGGCCATGGGGCAAATCATGGCGCAGAACATGCAGGCTGGGCTGCAAGGCGCAGGCGCAGCATCTGCTCAAGCCGCTGCTGCTGCGGTGGGCGTGAAGCCGGATGATGTGATGGGCATGCTGGAAAAGCTCGGCGATTTGAAGGCCAAGGGCATTCTCACTGAGGAAGAATTCAGCGCGAAGAAAGCTGAGTTGCTTAAAAAGTTGGTTTGACGGGCTGAAAATACAAATACCGGACGCAGAAGACGCAAAGGTTACGCAAAAGACGCA